>NZ_JBIFFJ010000050.1:0-11358 GCF_043556915.1 Sulfitobacter sp. 1A15299
ACCGCGTCCAGCTATGCCGCCAACTGGCACCTCGCCGCAACGGTCATTGCCTCAAAGTGAATGTCCACGGACCCTAGTCTCTTCAACCATTGGGGAGGATCTGTCGAGCGGTGACATGTCACCGGACTTCGGGGCAATTGCTTCGATTGCACAAGTGCGCCAGAACCTAAATCTGGCGCACTGAGGGAGAACAGCGATCTCCGGTCTACTGTTACTTACCGGCTGTCGTTGCCAGCGCCGTAACCACCGTAGATGTAGCCTTCGCCGGCGCTGCGTGCTTCGGAGCGGGTGCTCATCACTGTGTCGTCGTTGTAGCTGTTGTCGGCCGTGCTAAAGGTAATGTCATTCGCTTTGGTCGACTCGAGCGGTGCGAGCATCCGCGCCTCATCACCGTATGTCATCTCAGCGCCGATCGACGTGTCCAGGAAGAGGTCCTGACGATAAGTCGAGGTATCAGCCAAGGCGGCGGTGGAAATCAGGGCGGCGGCGGCGGTTGTCATAATCAGTTTCATACTGTGATCCTTTGATCTTACGGCTGTCGCGTGATTGCGACATCATCGTTGCTGTAGGAGTAACGAGACCAGCATGATTAAAGTTTCTGCAGTGCAGCGCACACGGTCTGTGCATCACCGAACAACTTACCGATCTCACGAAACGGCCTACATCGACGTAGTGGCTTTGCGCGGATATCTGGTCACCTGTGGCCAGCCTGTGCCGCACTTGCAGACAGACCGGCGCTCGAACTCGTGTTGGGTAATGCCGTCGGGCACATCCCCAGGCCTGCGGGTCACCGTATGACCGCACTCCCAACATCGAACCTCGATGTGAGTAATGCCGGGTGAGAACAGTTCATCAATGGTAGAGGTCATATCTGATCGACATACGCCATTGCCATCATGCCGCCAATACAGCGGCCGCGAGGGTTTCTCCCTCAAACTCTTCCTGTGTGTCTGCGCAGGTGTCGTAGGTCAGCTGGTCCAGCAGCTCCGCCACTTGGTTAACACGCGCTTCAAGTGCAGGATCGGTCAGCCGGGGCAGGGCAGTCAGGATCTCATAAGCATTGTTCAGGTCAGCATTGAGGTCAGCATAGGTGATTGACCATGTAGGCACTGTATTCACGTCGTCCTTAGTGGGATTGACCCCCAGAGCGACGAGCTCGCAGTAAATGTAGGAGGCGGCAATGTCAGCGGTCTCGTCAGCGATGCAAGGATCGTCAATCGGGCTATCGGCCAAAATGTCCCACGCATGATCGAATAGAGCCCACCAGCGGCGCAGTGTCCCGACCTCCACCAGTGAACGACCAGCGACGAACTGAGCTGTGGCGCGCCGGATCACCGCCGCATGTTTGGTGAATCCGTGCCGGTGCAGGGCGGAGATCGTCTCTTGGGTGGCCTTTACCAGGCCTCCGGCGTCCGCTGCGTGGAAGATGGTGGTGTCGGTGTCAGCAATCTTCGTCAAAATGCTTGGCTCCTATGGTGATAGGAACAAGGTGGTCATGTTCGACAGATTTAAAAAATAGAATCTCTCCGGACCGACTGCCGGTGGCGCAGATGACACGGTGCCGAGCCCCGATCATGATCGGGAAGAATAGCCATGGCCATGGACGGATTCCTCTGGATCTTCCCAGTTTAACAGATCGAGAGAACCAGAAGTTAAGCGGCATGCTGAATCTGAGCTTCCAGAACAGGATTTGACAGTGTGGGCATCCCCTATTGCCCGCGTGCTGTGATGCACAATCCGTTAGATGAAGAAGATGGATGATCTGCCCCTATGCGGCCCATTGGCGACCGCATAGTGAGCTAATTAAATCCGGTTCCTATAGGAACCAAACGAAATCAATGACTTAGATTTTCGCCGAGGCTCGGTTTGGGCTTTATGTCTTGAACACGGGGCATGCGACATCGGCTACGACGGTGGATGAGAAATCCGGTTCCTGTAGGAACCAAATAAAATCAATGACTTAGTTTTTTCGCCGAGGCTCGGTTTGGGCTTTATGTCTTGAACACGGGGCATGCGACATCGGCTGCGACGGTGGATGAGAAATCCGGTTCCTGTAGGAACCAAATAAAATCAATGACTTAGATTCTTCTCCAGAGCTCGGTTTGACTTTATGCTCGACTAACACGCCATTTCCCGCGCCAAGCACAATCGTGATAGAGTTGACCAGATACGTAATACCCCCGACATGATGGCATTCGGCAGGTATTGGGTAGGCTGTTTGTTGGACCCTGATTAGTCGGACAGTTCGTCTTGGGGTCACCAACACCCTTTGACGCTCAGTTGTCGCGAAAGACAAACACGGATTGTCCTTATTAGTCATTAGTCTATTATGGACAAAACTCGCGCCAGCAAAATCAATAGCTTGCGAGGTCCAAATCCGGGGGGTTCAACTGGGACAGCGCGCCGCAATTTATGCGAGGGTTTCGACCTCGGACCAGTCGTGCGAGCGACAGGTCACCGAACTGACACCTTTCTCGGAACGTGGCGGTTACGACGTGGTCGGCGTCTTCAAAGATACGGCCCCCGGGGCCAACGTTAATAGCACCGCGCGCAACCGATTGCTCGATCTTGCACAGGCCCGACAAATCGACGCGATCCTGGTCAGCGAGTTCTCCCGATGGGGGCGGTCCACACAAGACATTCGGCAGCACGTGGCACTTTTGACCGCGGCGAACGGCAGCAAGGAGCCCTTTTCGCAAACATTCCATGGGCGAGAGACCTCAATTTTGGCAAATGGCCCAAAGTCCTGGATAATCGGTTATCGTGCCGAAACCGCCCCAAGGGCAGCATTCTGAGCTGTCTGGTCTTGCACTGATCGCATCAAAGTTCCCGCCTGATCAGGCGTGAGGTCATGCAAGCGTCTGAGGAAGCTTTCAAAGGTTTTCTGTTTCATTGGGCCTCTGCCTTTTTTCGTGCAGAGTCCATATTGGCCTTTTTATAAGAAACAGAATCAAACTAACACGCTATGTAGACATCGCTTTTTCTTTACGAACCATTCAATCCACTTGGGGTCCGGTTCATCCGGTTTGCTCGCCATTACGCTCTCTTATACGCGGGTTAGCGACGGACCACGGTCTCCGTGCTACACTGATGAATATAGCATAGGCCGCGCATCGGAGAAGAAACCCATGACCAGCTTTGACATCATCGTATCGGTTGCCTCGGTCGTGGCAGCGGGCATTACGGTTGCTTGGGTGCGCCATCTGGCAATACATTCAGGTCGGGACAGGCCGCATGATCCTGAACGCTTGCGCCAGTTCATCGCGAATGCGCCTTGCAACAAAGACAGCGTTCGAGAAAAATCATGACCAGTGGTGAGATCATTCTGTCGGTCACTGCTTTCGTTCTGGGCAGTGCCGGTATTGTCTATGCGATCTACCTCGGCAGGGTCAGCGGCCGAGGCCGCCCGCGCGACCCCGAGCGACTGCGCCGGTTCATTGCGAATGCGCCCTACGAACAGACTCGCCCATCGGGTAGGAAGGCAGGACGCTCAGGGCCATCACCAAAGAAGTGATCGTCTGCGCGCCGCAATGAGGGCCGACCGCTCTCATCATAAAGGGCTGTAGGTCGGCTCTCATTGCATGTCGCGGCAGCGGCATCTTTCGCAACTAACTCCACCGTCTACGGCGACTGCTTAGGAGCTGGCGCCACCCTAACATGATATTTCTTGTGTTCCGCTGATGTTAGATAACACGCCGATCAAGTAGGGCTGGGGCCCTGATTCCCAGCCATAAGGAACACCGTGCAGCTATGCTTAGGTCAGCGCCCGGACTCCATTTGCTCCCAGACTTGGAGGGCGAAGGCCCCAACTGCTCGGTCTGGATGGTTGATACAGAAGATCTTGAGGTTTGCGTTGAGCTTGTCCCAAGATGGATAGCGGTAGTCGGTGTCCAAATGAAATTGGAGGCTTGATACAAATCCTTGGGACCAGTTAGCCGCAGCCCGGAAAGCTTGGGTCTCGAACTTCTTGTTCTCAACCAGAAAGCGGCAAGGCTTGGCGCCAATACCCGCAACATCACCAGGGGCTGCGAGAACAGGACTGGATAAAACTCCCAAAAGAACGGCGGCATAAGAAAGCAATCTCACATAAGTCTCCTCATTTCTATCGAAGAATGGTGGACCAGTCGCAGGACCCGCACAAGAGATGCAGGCCTTTCCATTTGACATGGGTGCGATTTAAGCCATCGCTACAGTAATAGTGCCCAAGGAGATTGAAATGGTTATTGGCAAGAAATGGGCTGGAAAGCTCTACGGCACCAACACTGGCAATGTATATGCTACCTTAGAAGGCAACGATACCGACCTCACTGGGAGGATACACCTGAACGACCTGGAATACGGCTTGGTAGTCTACGCGGTAACAGGTGCATTTGATGGACAAAGGCTTTCCCTCGAAGGGGAACCCGAAAAGCCGCTCGCCGATGTGGAACTCGGAAAGCTTGAAGCTCAGGCTGTTCTGAACCCAAGGGGAGAGCTTGAGGGTGAATGGACGACCAGCATCGGTTCTGCTGGCACTTTTGTCTTGTTTTCGCATGACCGCATCGGCGGAGTCGACGAAGAAAGTGGGGTCAAACAGGAGCAACTACATACAGCTCGCCACAACTTTGGAGCTGTCGCCATCGATCGGCAGCAAATCACCGATCTTGCGATGGAAGTGCAGAGCGACTTTAAGCAGACGCGGGTTGTAATCACTGTTCTCGCAGGCACCGAGAAAACTCGGTTGTTGGATGATTTTAAGAGCGCTACATTCAAAGATGAACGCGCCACCATATTTAAGATTTTCGCCCGGGAGCGACAACCAAGCGGAATAGACCGAATCGTGGTCATCGAGTTCGGTCCCGAAGTGAACTTCGCCATGACCCAATGCGCGGATGAGGCATGGGCTCTGGGTATGCTCGAGAAACTCAAGAACAGCATAGGTCCTTTAGAAAGAAAATACGCAACCAGCTTCAGGAGGTTTGGTTTCGGCATCAACCAGTTGTTGTTTGTGGGAGCTATTGTATATCTACCCAGCTTGACCGAGCTGCCATTTCGTGTCGCGCTAATGGTGGGAATTCTTGGCATCATTGGTTTCGTGACTTGGGTCCATCGCCGCTTTCTGCCATTCGCTGCGCTCTTTCTCGTTAGTAAGCCGAAGGGCATTATCGCCAAATCGTTTCCGAGCGCACTTTCTTGGTTTATTGCCGTAAGCGCAGCGGTCGTTGCTACTTTCCTGGCGAGGTTTTTAGAGGGACTTATTCCTATTGTCCCGTGAGTGCCCAGGACAAAAATGGCCGCCTCAATGGTAACCTTTAATCAAGCCGTCAGATATCTAAGCTATGTTTGAGTGGCTTGTCTCTTAATCTCAGATGGCTGTCGGTTTTTGAACGAATCCGCCCAGGGTTCCCCTCCTGAGAGGTTGTGATGGTTGACATGACCGAGCAGATAGCCAGCCCTGCGACCACAGAATGAACTCTCGGTCCCGAGATTAGCTTGCCCAGACTGAGAGGTGCTATATTGCAAGGCAACACCAGCATTAGCTGCAATCGAAGTCAGTTTTTATAGGCGCTGATGATGCCAGACGCGCGTCGACGTCGCGAAACGCCGCCCTTCGGCCAGCACCAGGACCTGCGCTGAACATAGGACACCGCTTTGCAGTCGGCATACTCGAGGCAAATAGCTTTGCACTGCGCAAAGCTGATATCTTTAATGCCATTTGTGGTTAGATCTCGCCCGGGAAAGTCTGCGGACCGTAGCTCTACCATGGTGGGCGCGGAGTGCTGGGGCTCATCAGGACAGTTCCGGATCATCTCTGGGACTAATCCGTCACGCAGGGTTTGTTGAAAGCCAAAAAAGATGTCTCCACTTGGGGCGACCATCCTGGCGCCGATTTTTTCGGCACGTAGCGCGGCTGGGCGAAGCGCAGATGGCATCTCAAAGACAATGCGGCCGCGACCTTTGCTTCGATCAACAATGTCCCACTGGCGAACCGGATGCCATCCATCATCGATTGCAATCTCAAACTGACCGTAGGCAGCCAGATCGGGTTCGTGCAGGTCAGCAAGTCCGGCAACGCCCTTGTCGGTGCAAAAGAGCGTCAGGTAGCTGTCCCCAGTCTTAGCGACTTGCTTGAGGCGCAGGGCTGCCTTTCCATTGAGGTTGATGTAGGCAGCCTGTTCGTCGTAGATCCCGTTGTTAACGACGCGCCAACGCTCGAGCTTGTCGGTTGGGACCCAAAGGATGTCATCATGGTCAATCAGGGAGATTGCCTCAAAGAACTCCGGCTCAGCCCTGTGGGTCCTGATGTATTCTGACAATATGCCCGAGACAGCCTGCCCGAGAGCGGCTCCTTCATTGCCATCCAATTCGATGTCATAGAAGCCGAAGCGATGAACGCCAATTCGCGCGTCGTTCGAGACATATCGGTAATCGGCAGCGAGGTAAGCATAGACACATGCGCTGGCGCAGATTGCGTTGGACATTCCAGTGCTGCCAACCTGCGCCGTAACGATCGCCGGAATGTCGGCTATGTAGGAGCCCATCTCCAAGCTTTCCATGAGGTTGCCACCCGGGCTATCGAAGATGAATAGGACATCTCGCACATCGACTTTGTCCGCTGCGAGCAGTGTCGCTTTTAGTTTCTCGGTATCCCCGCGTTCGATCGGGCCGGTAGCGGTTATGTGCAAGCTGGGCGGCCGTATGGGGCGAAGGTCCAGTCGCTCGATCGAGAATTCCATGGCAGAGAGGACGGACGGGAGAGCGATACAAAGCATTGCGAGGAAAATACGGGACAGCAAAATGTGCCTCATTAAATGTAAATCATGGTGAAAGATTGCATCGGTTTTATGCATGAAGCAATTGAATGGGATAAATATGCAAGATTTGGTCGAGCGAAGATGAAGAAGGGTCCGTTAAGACATGAAGCTGACATCGCCCCGAGCGATCTTAGCACGTGATGGCTGTATCGCACCATCGGGCGCTCATTCACGGCGTGGATACACTCCAACCTACGCTCTTGTATCTTTCAACGGCGTCCGGAAGCATGCGGTGCCACAAGGGCAGGCTCGTCTTGGCCGTAGAAGATACAGTTTGGCAGCTAAAGTGGCCGTCAATGGTCGTCAGAGCGAGATACACACCGTGTTGCCACTCTGTCGGTTAATGACGCAATTAGGATTGCTACCGATGTTCGTGCGATCTCCCTTCGCCCCATTTATTCGAACGTGCTCGCTTGTCTCGCCAAAGGTAGCCCCGATGTCGATAACAGTGCGCGAACCTGACGGCCAAGTAATGACGTGCCTGGCGATTTTATTGTCGCTTTCAGACATCAGAACTACTGCATGCAAGCAGGGATCTCGGTCAGTTCTCTTCCCAGAGCCGTCGTATATTTCACATAACGATATTCGGCGTGCATCAGCTCCAACAGCGTCTGCCAGAGAAAGTGTTACAAGCTGCGTGCGTGGGTGAAACTGCGCCAGAGGCGACAGGTAGCGCATACCATAAGCCTGCTCGCAATTGCCTATATACGAGTCGGTGGCTTCATCTACTCCACACACACGTATGTGGCTGCCCTGCATCTCGATTGCGCAACTTACCCCGGAATAGCCAGCGCGAAGGGAAATCACCCTCACTTGTCCGGAAACAGGAGGGGCCGTCACGGAGGCTACGAGTTGGATCGAGTAAGAGTTTAGGGGCTGAAAGTGAAATATTTCGTCGGTTAAAAGACCACCTGGGCCATTCAGCTCTGAAGTGAGTGCAACGCGTGTTGCCAATGCATTTTCGCACGCGTAATGCATTCGGTGTCTGTTCAATGGTAAGATGCTGGGTAAGCCCTCTATCCCGATCTGCCAACGCAACGCCTGCTCGACGGTCGATACGTAGAACATCTGATCCCCGGGCGTCCCGAGGATACGTTGCAATAGTTCAGGCTCTATCATTTGTGCGGTGCCCCAAGGAGACCGTTGGTTGGCGATCGTCAGAATGTCAAATACGGTCTCCATGCCGAGGTCGTAGGTGCTCGCAACATCTTCAGATGTGTAGCTCAGCGCCTCGTCCGGGGTCATATAAGGGCGGTGGAAACCAAGCCTCGCAGAGAAATGCATTCTTCTACTAATGCCTGCAACTTCTTCGCCTTGGTAATTTCCCATCATAAACATGATAGCGCAGATGGATGCGCACGTCGCATCTTCCCGAAGAAAAGTGCTTACCCCTTTCTCAAGTATGAAGCGCGCCATCTCCATACCCTCAATGAGCATGCCGCCTGGGCTATCGAGGCATAGGGTCGATCCTCTTGTGCTTTCACCGACATGCACCAGCAGTTGATCTGCAAGGCCAAGAAGCGTTTCAGCATCGCCGCGTTCAATCGGGCCAGTTAACTCGACCCGGCAGCGCACATCGTCGGAAACGCTCACTGATGCGGCTTCAGCCGCCCCGGCGCACATTGCGAAAAATGCGACGGTGCTAAGCGCTCTCAACACGGTCTAATCATCTTCGAATTCCCCCCCAATTTGCCTGCCGTTCCGCGGCACCTGCGCGAAGTTTTCGACAATTTGCCCCTATGACACCACTGGTCGTGGGCCGCCTTTGCATTCAGACAGCAGACTTGAGCCTCAAGCAAGTATCATGGGCCGTGATGTGCTATTCGATCAAACAGCTTTTGGTATATGTGTCTTCGACAGCGTCGAGCATCATGCTGATGAACCCCATGGCCATCTGGTCTCCCATCAGTGCCGTCGGGTTGTTGGATATCTGTGACGGGTCTTCGAGTATCTGCTGAAGGAGAGGCGGGTGGTGCTTGCGCAGGAAGGCGCCAAGAAGCATTGCCGTCTGTAACCCCTCGTCTTCATCAGCATTCAGGAGCTGATTTGCCGATTCAGTGGTGATCTCAAGCCTGTCAGCAAGCGTTTTCGCGTCAGGGTCTTCGAGGTCCGCAAAGGAGGCCTGAAGGGTGCGTAGTTCATCAGCAGACCGGGAGGAGATGACATTCTCGATCTCGGCGTATGCGGCGCAGCGCGCAGGATCGATATCGTCGGCTCTCTTCTGGTGATCGGGGTGACTATCTTCTGAGAGATCTGCTTCGGCCTGCTCGAGGGGGGCTGGACACCCCTGGAAGGGGTAGAACATTTCCCCGCCGAAGAACATCTCATTTGGAAAGCGCGCATCGCGCTTTTCCATATAGATGCGTTCGAGTTGCTCGGGCAGGCCTACCTTGGCGATCGCGGCGACGCAGGGGTCGGCGATATTTGCTTCGCCGATGAGTTCGCGAGTCTCATTGGCTTTAACGGCTGCTGTCTTGAAGCAAAGCCAAGTCGTTGTGAAAGAATTGTTTCGATCCGCGCAGTTATCGATGACCGGTGTCGCATCGGTGCCGTAGAAATCATTGGTTTTCGCCAGATTAAGCATTTCGACAGCGATGGCGCCGTTCTTGAGGCAATCTGGGAGATCCGAGGCGTTGCCCGCTTCGTTGCATTCGGCAATGACCTCGGGGGGAATATTGGCTTCGGCTACTGCCCAATGAGGAAGCAGTTGCAGGGTGATGGCCAGGCAAAAAGGTGTAACGGCTCTCATAAGTATCTCCTGTATATCGCAAAGGGATTTTTCTGAAAATGGATTAGGGTCATATTATGGGGTCAAGCTTGAAGGGCAAGATGTCCCAGATGCTTCATCGGTTCGAATGCTGAATGCGATGAAAGCGCCGCACTACTGCCCAATGCCATGCCCTTTCTTTATGGTGGTCTAAGTGATGCCTGACATTCAAATTGAGTGCAGGCTGCGCCCTGAGCGAGCGGCAGGGATGCAGGAAAGTTGGACTATGCCCTATGAAGTCTAATTCGCGAAAGCTACCGCCCGAGCGCAGCGGTTTCCATCTCCGAACCCAACTGAACCGATGCTGTCCCGAGGGCCAATGGCAGGTTGTCAGGAGCCGACCGAAAACGTATCAGTCGAATACACAAGGTCTTTGGCAGGGCTAATCAGCATAGGTGGACTTCTTCCACGTCGTGAAATCCCCGTGCATGACTCATAATTCCGCTTAGACTGGAGCAAGGCGTGCCCACGATATTTCTCGACACAAATGTTTTCATGGATGCTCAATACTTCAGGGCGGCTGGTGCCCAAGCATTCCTGCGAACATGTAAATTTGCAGGTTTTGATATAGCCGTGCCCGAAGTGGTCCTTGATGAAGTGCGAGGAAACTTTCAGAAGGGGCTTTCTGCGGCGTTGGTCTCGCTGACTAAATCGGAGCGTCAGGTTGCTCGGTTTGTGACGCTTGAGAGTTCCGAGGTTTCGCTTGATGAAGAGGTCGAAGGTTTCAATGCATTCCTTGAGGACTTGCTGAAAGATATCGGGGTAGACGTCCTACCTTATCCTGATGCAACAACGAAAGATTTAGTTCTTGGCGGCTACTCCAATAAAAAGCCTTTCAAGGAAAGTGGCGAAGGACATAAGGATTATCTGATATGGAAATCTATAGTGGAACGAGTAGATCCAGCCGACGGACCCCATTATTTTGTTACCAGCAATACGTCGGACTTTGCCCAAGATAAGACGAAGGAGACGTTTGTTCTCCATGCTGAACTTCAGTCGGATCTACCTGATGAAGTATCTGTTCTCGGTTTTACTGGGCGACAGTCTCTTCTTGAGTGCCACGTTCTGCCACGCCTTGATGGGTGGAAGCCTTGGTCTGATTCTAAGGTCGACATTGACGTCGAAAATTTTGCTGAGAGCGTGATAGGAAAAGAGCTTCCTTACAAGACAATGTATGGGCTGGAAGGGCTTCCATTCAGCAATGAGGTTACGATAACGATGTATGGAAATCCAGAAAACCTGGACGTGCATTATGCCCGCATTGGAGATCAATACATGGTTCGCATTCGAGGCGATTCTGAATGCCTTTTTGATGGATACATGGATAAGTGGGAGTATTTTTCAGAGCATTCTGAAACGATGTCGGGGAGCGATTGGAATGATCATGTTGTAAGCGTAGAAACTGACGCGGTAGTGGAATTTGAGATCATGGCTACCTACGACCCCGCGAGTGGAGAGTTAGGTGGTGCTACCCTGAAGGTGCTGAACGAGATCGAGGACGACATCTACCAATAGAAAATTCTTGCCCATAAGGTTTTTCATACGTGCTCATCAGTTTCAGGTGTGAGCCATGATACGGATGGGAAAGGTGCCAGCCCTCCTCGACCATGTGGTGGTGCTTTGTGATGGCGACAATAGTCGCAAGTTCAACGCAGGGAACAAATGCGAAGAAAGAAAGCTCACGCGATACGACACCCGGGAAATTCTGCGAGAGGGCCCGGATACCCCCAGCCCCTACCGTAAATGTTGAAACTGCCCCGGCCAGATAACCGGGGCAGTTTGGTTCCGCCCCCCCCC
>NZ_JBIFFJ010000051.1:0-10881 GCF_043556915.1 Sulfitobacter sp. 1A15299
GACCTCGGAGAGAACCATGACCCCGAACGGACAGATCGCTATCCCGCTTGACACAGCCGCAATCAGAGAACCGTTTCCTGATCGGCGAGAACCGCTGGCGCGCGCAACGCTACGGCACCGGGGACGCGCTGATCGACTTCGGCGACCGGCAAATGAAACCCTTCGACCAGCTTTTCGACGAGATTGTCTCGATGCTGGCCGAGGATGCCGAGGCGCTTGGCTGCCTCGACGAGGTCTGCGCGCTGCGCGACGCCGCGCGGGGCGAAACCTCCGCCGAGCGCCAGCGCCGGGTCTGGACCGAGGCGCCCAAGGGCGACGGTGGTAAGGCCGTCGTGCGCCATCTGATCGAAGAATACCACGCCGATCTGTGACGCTTGTTGCGACTCCTTTCGGCTGATATAATTAAACAAGTGTTCAGTTCCAAGGACACATGACTTCAGAGAGGAGCCGCGATGGATTTCGCATTGAACGAGGAACAGACCGCCATTTTCGATATGGCCCACGCCTTCGGGCAGGACAATATCGCCCCCCATGCCCATCAGTGGGAGAAGGACGGCACCATTCCCAAGGAGTTGTGGCCGCAGATCGGTGAGTTGGGTTTTGGCGGGCTCTATGTATCGGAGGAGACCGGCGGCGCGGGGCTCACGCGCCTCGACGCCACGCTGGTCTTCGAGGCGCTGTCGATGGCCTGCCCCTCGGTCGCGGCCTTCCTGTCGATCCACAACATGTGCGCCAAGATGCTCGACACCTTTGCCAGCGACGAGATGAAAGCGCGCGTCATGCCCAAGGTCCTCACCATGGAGACGGTGCTCAGCTACTGCCTGACCGAGCCCGGCTCCGGCTCCGACGCCGCCGCGCTCAAGACCCGCTGCGAGCGCACCAACGAGGGCTATACGCTGAACGGCACCAAGGCCTTCATCTCGGGCGGCGGCTATTCGGACGCCTATGTCACCATGGTCCGCACCTCCGACGAGGGCGCGCGCGGTGTCTCCACCGTCTATGTCGAGGACGGCACCCCGGGCCTCAGCTTCGGCGGTTTGGAAGACAAGATGGGCTGGCGCAGCCAGCCCACCGCGCTGGTGCAGTTCGACGACTGCAAGATCGGGGCCGAGAACCTCGTCGGGGAAGAGGGCAAGGGCTTCAAATACGCCATGGCCGGCCTCGACGGCGGGCGGCTCAATATCTCCGCCTGCTCGCTCGGTGCGGCGCAGACCGCGCTGAACAAGACGCTGGAGTACATGGGCGACCGAAAGGCCTTTGGCCAGACCATCGACCAGTTCCAGGGGCTGCAGTTCCGCCTTGCCGACATGGAGATCGAGTTGCAGGCCGCCCGCACCTTCCTGCGCCAAGCCGCGTGGAAGCTCGACACCGGCGCGGCGGACGCCACCAAGTTCTGCGCCATGGCCAAGAAATTCGTGACCGAGACCGGCAGCAAGGTCGTCGACCAATGTCTGCAACTGCACGGCGGCTACGGCTACCTTGCCGACTACGGGATCGAGAAGCTGGTCCGCGACCTGCGGGTGCACCAGATCCTCGAAGGCACCAATGAGATCATGCGCGTGATCGTTGCCCGCGACATGCTCAAGAACCGCTGAGGCCACCCATGAGTGACATCGACATCCGCAAAACGGGGCGCGCAGGCCGCATCACCCTGACCCGGCCCAAGGCGCTGAACGCGCTAAGCTACGACATGTGTATCGCCATCGAGAAGGCCATCGACGCTTGGCGCGACGACCCGGAGGTCGCTCTCGTGGTGCTGGATGCGGAAGGCGAAAAGGCCTTCTGTGCTGGCGGCGACGTGGCGCAACTCTACCAGACCGGCAAAGACGGCGATTTCGACTTTGCCCGGCAGTTCTGGGCCGATGAATACCGGCTCAACAACAAGCTGCACGGCTACCCCAAGCCGGTGATCTCCTTCATGCAGGGGTTCACCATGGGCGGCGGTGTCGGCATCGGCTGCCACGGCTCGCACCGCGTGGTGGGCGAGACGAGCAAGATCGCCATGCCGGAATGCGGCATCGGGCTGGTGCCGGACGTGGGCGGCACGCTGCTGCTGGCGCATGCGCCGGGGCGGATGGGCGAATATCTCGGCCTCACCGGGGCGCGCATGGGGCCGGCGGATGTGCTGCACGCGGGCTTTGCCGACTGCTTCATCCCCGAAGACCAATGGCCCGCGCTGATCGCGCAACTGGAAGAAAACGGCGATCCCTTCATCCTCGACCGCGCGGCAACCACCCCGCCCCCGTCCAAACTGGCCGAGGTTCAGGATGAGGTAGACCACCTCTTCGCCCCGGAGAGTTTGGAAAAGATCGAAGCCACATTTTCCATATCGGAAAGCACCTTCGCCACCGAGACGCTGAAGACCCTGCGCCGCAACTCCCCCCTGTCGATGGCCTGCACGCTGGAAATGCTGCGCCGTCTGCGCGGTCCGGGCATCGGCATGGTCCCGGCGCTGCAACAGGAATACCGCTTTACTGCGCGGTCGCTTGAAAAAGGCGACTTCATCGAAGGCGTGCGCGCCGCGATCATCGACAAGGATCGCAGCCCCAACTGGCAACATGCCGACTGGGATGTACCGCAGGCCGATGTCGATGCCATGCTCGCCCCCTTGGGCGACAACGAATTGAAGTTGGAGGAAAATTCATGAGCAAACTCACAATCGGTTTCATCGGTCTGGGCAATATGGGCGGCCCGATGGCGGCCAATCTCGCCGCCGCGGGTCATACGGTGCGCGGCAATGACGTGGCCGGCACCACCGCCGAAGGGGTCGCCGAGGCCAAGACCATCGCCGAGGCGGTCGCCGATGCCGATGTCGTCATCACCATGCTGCCCAATGGCGCGATCCTGCGCCAAGTCGCCGAAGAAGCGGTTGCCCATATGGCCCCGGGTGCCTTGCTGATCGACTGTTCCACCGTTGACGTGGAAAGCGCGCGCTTTGCGGCGGATGCGGCGCAGAAAGCCGGGCTACTCTTCGTGGACGCCCCCGTCTCGGGCGGCATCGGCGGCGCGCAGGGCGGCACGCTGACCTTCATGGCAGGCGGTGCTAAGGCGGCCTTCGAGAAGGCCAAACCGCTCTTCGACATCATGGGTCAGAAAGCCGTACACTGCGGCGATGCGGGCGCGGGCCAAGCTGCGAAAATCTGCAACAACATGATCCTCGGCGCCACGATGATCGCCACCTGCGAAGCCTTCGCACTGGCCGACAAACTGGGCCTTGATCGCGAACGGATGTTCGATGTGGTCAGCACCTCCTCTGGCTATTCCTGGTCAATGAACGCCTACTGCCCCGCCCCCGGCGTTGGCCCCCAGTCGCCAGCAGACAACGACTACAAACCGGGTTTTGCCGCGGAACTGATGCTGAAAGACCTTGGCCTGTCGCAACAAGCCGCCGAAGTGGCCGATGCAGACACCCCGATGGGCGCATTGGCGAAAGAGCTCTACACCCGCTTCGTCGAAGAGGAAGGCGGAAAGGGCAAAGACTTCTCTGCCATGCTGCCCCGTTTTGAAAAGCGCGGTTGGCAAGGTTAAGCTGAGCGCATTCTTCTCGGGAACGACCTGATCCGGGCAGGCGTTGGCTTCAGAATGACCCTATTTATGGAGATCACCTGATGCGACGCCTGCTCATCACCACGATCCTGACGACCGCCTGCGCGGCGGGCCCGCTGGCCGCCGCCGGAACCGGCTTTGCCCCGGCCCTGCCTGCCACCGCTGTCAACACCAATGGCCCCGAGACGCTTTGGCTCGCCAAAGACGATAAGGGTAAGGACAAGAAAGACAAAAAGGCAAAGAAGAAGGAAAAGCACGAAAAGAAGGCGGAGAAAAAGAAAGACAAGCGCGACAAGACGGCTGAAAAGCACAAAGAGAAAAAGGCCAAGAAAGACAAGAAGGACGACAAGGTCGAGATCAAGGTCAATGGCGACAAGGTCAAGATCAAGGGCGATAAGGTCGAACTGCCGAAGGGCGTCGACCGTGCCGAGTTTGATCAGCGCGTGACCCGATTTACCCAAGACCGCGAGACCACCGTCACCCGTCTTCTGAACACCCCCGCCCCCGAGGGGCGCGACATGGCCGTCATCCTCGGCGCCGCAGCCTTGGCATTGGCCGCGCCTGACCTGAATGCCGCCGCGCTTCCCGAGGAGGAGTTGATCACCTATCGCAATTGCCCACCCGGACTGGCCAAGAAAGACCCGCCCTGTGTCCCGCCGGGCTTGGCAAAACAAGGTGTGTCCTATGAACAATGGGCAAGCTATTCCGATGATGAACTCAATGCGCTATTGGAAGAGCGCCGCGAACCCTATCTGGAGGCCGACCCCCTCACCGAACGCGAATTGCTTCTGTTGCGGTCGGATCAAATCGCGCAGCTCTACAATCTAGACGCTGCCCCCGACGGGCATCGCTACGCCTTGATCGACGGGCAGCCTGTGCTGCTCAGCAACGAAGATCACACCGCCCTGCTGCGTATCAACGAACTCGCCCGGGTGCCGACCATCGGATCAGGCATCAACGTCGCACCGACCGCAGCGCTTACTCAGGCCGATTTGATTAACCTCTACGGCCTGGAGGCACCACAAGACGGCTATAACTACGCGGTTTTGAACGGTCAGGTCATCGCGCTGAAAGACAGCGCCTATGAAACCTTGCAGTTGATCCGCATCGCCCGCGCCGTGCTCTAAGGACACAGCGCTGGCAAAGCGTTTGGGTGGCGGCGGTTATTCCGCCGCTACTTTCGTTTGTTTATGCAGCATCGGCTTGAGGTATTTGCCCGTGTAGCTCTCAGCCACCTCGGCGACCTTCTCCGGCGTGCCCGTGGCCACGACCCGACCCCCGCCGTCCCCCCCTTCGGGGCCAATATCAATGATATGATCCGCGGTTTTCACCACGTCGAGATTGTGTTCGATCACCACAACGGAGTTGCCCTGATCCACCAGTTCATGGAGCACTTCCAAGAGCTTACGCACATCTTCGAAATGCAAACCGGTGGTCGGCTCATCGAGAATATAGAGCGTGCGACCCGTGGAACGCTTGCTGAGTTCCTTGCTAAGCTTCACCCGCTGCGCCTCGCCGCCGGATAGGGTTGTCGCCTGCTGACCGACCTTGATATACCCAAGTCCGACCCGCATCAGCGCGTCCATCTTCTCACGGATCGACGGCACCGCGGCAAAGAAGCTTTGCGCATCTTCCACAGTCATATCAAGCACATCGGCGATGCTCTTGCCCTTAAACTTCACCTCCAGCGTCTCGCGGTTATAGCGCGCGCCCTTACAGGTCTCACATTCCACATAGACATCCGGCAGGAAGTGCATCTCGATCTTGATGACCCCGTCGCCCTGACAGGCTTCACAACGGCCCCCCTTCACGTTGAAGGAAAAGCGCCCGGGCTTGTAGCCGCGCTCCCTAGCCTCCGGCAGACCGGCAAACCAGTCGCGGATCGGGGTAAAGGCGCCGGTGTAAGTTGCTGGATTAGAACGCGGAGTTCGCCCAATCGGGCGTTGGTCAATGTCGATGACCTTATCGAGATGCTCCAACCCCTTAATCGTCTGACAGGGCGCAGGCGTCTGCCGCGCCCCATTGAGGTTCATCGAAGCGGTCTTGAACAATGTTTCAATCGTCAGGGTGGATTTGCCGCCCCCCGACACGCCCGTGACGCAAACGAATTTCCCCAGCGGAAAGTCCACCGTCACATTCTGCAAGTTGTTGCCAGTGGCCTTTACCACCTGCAACTTTTTCTTATTCCCCTTGCGCCGCTTTACCGGGACGGAGATTTCGCGAACGCCGGTAAGGTATTGGCCCGTCACAGAATTCGGATCAGCTGCAACCTCTTGCGGCGTGCCATGGCTGACAACCTGCCCGCCATGCACCCCTGCTCCCGGCCCGATGTCAAAGACGTAATCCGCTTCGCGGATGGCCTCTTCATCGTGCTCCACCACGATCACGGTGTTCCCCTGATCGCGCAAGTTCTTCAAGGTATCGAGCAGACGGTCATTGTCGCGCTGGTGCAGACCAATCGACGGTTCATCAAGAACGTAAAGAACGCCCGTCAACCCCGAGCCGATCTGGCTTGCCAAACGAATGCGCTGGCTCTCACCGCCACTTAAAGTACCACTTGAACGTGACATCGTAAGGTACTCTAGACCAACGTTATTTAGGAATCCGAGACGCTCCCGGATTTCCTTCAAAATGGCCCGCGCAATTTCGTTCTTCTGATCGGTCAGGTGGTTCGGGACCGTCTGACACCAGTCGAAGGCCTCGCGGATCGACATCTCGACCACTTTGCCGACATGCAGCAATTCATCTTCGCCGCCGTCCCGCGGGCCAATCCGCACCGCCAGCGCTTCGGGCCGCAGGCGATACCCGCCGCAGGTGCCGCAGGGACGGTTGTTCTGGTAGCGTTCGAACTCTTCGCGCACCCAATTGCTATCGGTTTCGCGGTAGCGCCGCTGCATATTGGGGATCACCCCTTCGAACACCCGCTTGACCTCATAAACGCGGCCACCCTCGTCATAACGGAAGGTGATTTCTTCCTTACCTGAGCCGTGGAGGAAGACGTTCTGCACCTTCTCAGGGAGGTCTTTCCAGCGCGTCTTCTGATCGAAATTATAATGTTTCGCAATGGCTTCGATGGTCTGCTTAAAGTAAGGTGACTTGCCCTTACGCCAAGGCGCCAGCGCCCCGTCGTAGATCTTCAGGTTCTGATCCGGCACCACCAAACGCTCGTCGAAGAAAAGCTCAACCCCAAGGCCGTCGCAAGACGGGCAAGCCCCAAAGGGCGCGTTGAAAGAGAACAGCCGAGGCTCGATCTCCGGAATGGTGAAGCCACTGACGGGACAAGCAAATTTCTCAGAGAACGTATGGCGTTCCGGTTCACCTTCACTGGGGGCCATCTCCAAAACGGCGATTCCATCGGCAAGGTCGAGCGCGGTGCGAAGCGAGTCCGCAAGCCGCGTTTCCAAACCTTCGCGCACCACGATCCGATCGACGACAACGTCGATGTCATGGCGGAATTTCTTATCCAAGGTGGGCGGCTCATCGAGATCGTAGAAGTCGCCATTCACCTTGACCCGCTGGAAACCCTGCTTGCGCAACTCAATGAATTCCTTGCGGTATTCACCTTTCCGGTCGCGGATGATGGGGGCCAGCAGATAGGCCCGCGTGCCCTCTTGCATCGTCATGATCCGGTCGACCATGTCCTGCACCTGCTGGGCCTCAATGGGCTTGCCGGTGGCGGGGCTATAGGGCGTGCCGACGCGGGCGAAAAGCAGACGCAGGTAATCGTAAATCTCGGTCACCGTGCCAACGGTCGACCTCGGGTTCTTCGAGGTGGTCTTTTGCTCGATCGAAATGGCGGGGCTGAGGCCGGAAATGTGATCGACATCCGGCTTTTGCATCATATCAAGGAACTGCCGCGCATAGGCCGAGAGCGATTCCACATAGCGCCGCTGCCCTTCGGCATAGATCGTATCGAAGGCAAGGCTGGACTTGCCCGAACCAGAAAGCCCGGTAATTACAACCAGTTGATCCCGTGGAATATCCACGTCGATGTTTTTCAAATTGTGCTCGCGCGCGCCGCGCACTTCAATGTTCTTCAGCTCAGCCATCACATGCCCCTCTTAACGATTTGTACATAGGTGCTGATGCAGTGTTTTCCAACGGAAAAGTGAGAACTAAACAGGAACGTGCTGCCTGCGACGCCGGGCCGCACCGAGGAGGAGATGTGCCACAAGCCCCATGATAAAAGCCCCGCCCGCAAGTAGCGGCAGCGCCGCGGCGCCAAAGCTTGCCAGTCCGAAGGCCATGACCGGCGTGCCGAGGCTGTTGCCGAGGTTGCCCATCTGCGCCACGGCGCCGTTCGCTTGCGCCTGCGCGGCGGGGCCGGTGTTCAGCTGCGCCACGGCAGTAAAGCTGGCCCCTTGGATCAGCCCCATGGCACCTGCAAGCGCCAGACAGGCCAGCGGGGCGCCGGGGGCGAGCCAAAGCCAAACCATGGAAAGGGCCGAAAGGCCAAAGCCCGCTTGCACAACATAGACCGCTGGCAAGTGGCGCAAAAGCGCCACGCCGATGGTCATCGACACCGCGATGCTGGTGAGCGGCATGGCCGCCATGGTGACCACCCGCCATGCCTCGGGCAGGTAGGGCGGCAAGACAGTGAGGATGGAGACAAAGCTGAATGTATAGAACAGCCAACCCGCCGCCGGGGCGGAAAGGAAGGGTGACCGGTAAATCGCAAGGTGATCGCGGAGCATCTGCGGCAGGGAGAACGGCGGCTGTGCGCCCTCCTCCGGCAAGCTACGCAGGCTGGCGGAGAGCACCAGCGCGCAGCCCGCCATATAGGCCGCGTGAACGGCGAAAAGCGCTGGCACACCCCAGCCCAATGCGAGCGGGCGGCCGAGAAGCGTGAGGATCGCGAAGGCCACGCCGAAGAAGGTGCCCCAGAGGGTCAGGGTAAACCCGCGGTCTTTCACGGCGCTCAGCTGCGCAATGAGGGTCGGCGCGGCGACAACGATGGCCAGATGCGACAGCCCTTCGACGACACGGCTGGCCAACATCCAGCCAAAGCCCGGCAAGAGCGCCTGAAAAGCCGATACTGCCGCGCCGAGCCAGAGCGCGAAGAGGAGCGCACGGCGATAGCGGACCCGGGCGACCACCAGCCCCGCCACGACACCGAGGAGGATACCGACACCACCCACCAAAGACACCAAAAACCCAAGCGCCGCCCCGGCCTGCGGATAGATACTGGGCAGCAGGTCGAAGATGACACTCATCTTGCCATATTGCGCTGCCGCCCCCAGCCCCGCGGCCCAAAGTGCGAAGACGCGCAGAAAAGAGGTGTGTTCAGCCATTTGCCCTCAAGCCTTCTGGGCCAGCGCCCAAGCGCAAAGCGGCATTTCGGGGTCGTTGGTCAAATCATCTGTGGTCTTGTCGAAAGCCGGGGGCCAGTCCGGCTCAAGATTGCGGGCGGCGGCGGCGCGGTTGCCCCATTGCTTGGCAGTGATCCGATGCGCCTCGAACCCGGCTTCGATGAGCAGATTTTTCAGACCCCGGGCAGACCAGCGCGAATTGTCATTCGGGGCGGCATGAAAGGGGATGAAAAACGGCACGGCGATCCAGAAATAGCCCCCCGGCCTGAGCATCTGTTGCACGTGGGTCAGCGCCGCATAGGGCCGGTCGAGATGCTCCCACACCTGATTGGCGAGGATCAGATCGAACTGCCGCACGGCACCGCTCGCGGGATCGGTGAAGGGCCCTGCGCAGATGTCATAGGTCGGATAGGCGAATTGCGTGTAGCTCTTGAACGCGAACCGTTTGCCGAACTTGCCCGAGATCTCGGCGGCATCCAGCGTTTCAGGGGTCAAACCACCGATCATCCGGCGGGTGCTGCGATGCATGACGACACGGTTAAGGCTGACCACGACAGGGCTCCCGACGGTTTGGCCAAGGTGCGGCGGGGCACAGCGCGTTAAACGCACCCTGCCCCCGCGCACCCTACATATGGATCACGCGGTCGAAAGCGTCGAGCACCGATTCATGCATCATTTCGCTTAGCGTCGGATGCGGGAAGACGGTGTTCATCAGGTCTTCTTCGGTGGTCTCAAGCTGGCGCCCCACGACATAGCCTTGGATCAGCTCCGTCACCTCGGCGCCCACCATATGCGCGCCCAGAAGCTCGCCGGTTTTGGCGTCGAAGATGGTCTTTACCATCCCCTCGGGCTCGCCCAAGGCCACGGCCTTGCCATTGCCGATGAAGGGGAAGCGCCCGACCTTGATCTCATAGCCCTGTTCCTTGGCCTTCGCCTCGGTCAGGCCGACGGAGGCGACTTGGGGGTGGCAATAGGTGCACCCGGCGATGCTTTCGGGTTTGACGGGATGGGGTTTCTGACCTGCGATAAGCTCGGCCACCATAACCCCCTCGTGGCTGGCCTTATGCGCAAGCCAGGGCGCACCGGCGATGTCGCCGATGGCAAAGAGCCCATCGACCCCGGTGCGGCAGTATTCATCCGTCACCACATGGGTGCGATCAATCTTGACGCCGAGCTCTTCCAGCCCCAGCCCTTCGGTATTGCCGACGATGCCAACGGCTGAGATCACGGTGTCGAACTCAAGCTTCTCGACCTTGCCGTCCCGTTCGATATGAGCGGTGACCTTGTCGTCCGCACGGTCGAGTTTCTTGACCGTGGCCTTTTGCATGATGGTCATGCCTTGTTTCTCGAATGCCTTTTTGGCGAATTTCGAAATCTCTTCGTCTTCGACAGGCAGCACGCGGTCCATCACCTCAACCACGGTGGTGTCGGCGCCAAGGGTGTTGTAGAAGCTCGCAAATTCGATGCCGATGGCACCGGACCCGATGACCAGCAGTTTTTTGGGGTCATGCGCGGGCTGAAGGGCGTGGCGATAGGTCCAGACGCGTTTGCCGTCCGCTTCAAGCCCCGGCAGTTCGCGGGCCCGTGCGCCAGTCGCCAGCACGACGTTCTTGGCTGTCAACTCTTCGCTGCCCTTGTCGGTTTTGACAGAGACCTTCCCCTTCGCGGGGATCGAGGCTTCGCCCATGAAGACCTCGACCTTGTTTTTCTTTAGCAGGTGTTTCACCCCGCCTTCCATCTGTTTGGCCACTCCGCGCGAGCGTTTGACCACGGCGGCAAGATCATAGTCGATCTTATCCGCCGCCAGACCGAAATCCTTGGCGCGATGCATCAGGTGGAACACTTCCGCCGAGCGCAGCAGCGCCTTGGTGGGGATGCAGCCCCAGTTGAGACAGATGCCGCCGAGGTTCTCCCGTTCGACCACCGCGACCTTGAGGCCAAGCTGGGCGCCACGGATCGCGGCGACATAGCCGCCCGGCCCCGCACCGATCACGATCAGATCAAAGGATTTGGCAGCCATGGCAAG
>NZ_JBIFFJ010000052.1:0-9786 GCF_043556915.1 Sulfitobacter sp. 1A15299
ATGGCCTCATTAAGGTCGGAGTTGGGCTTAAGGCGGTGGCGGGATGCCCGCAATGGCACGCCCAAGCTTGTCTTGCAACGTGCCTCTATTTTTTTGGGGGGGTGTCCGAAAACCGTGTTGGTGCGCTTCGTGATTTCGCAGAAGGGCCTATATTACTCGGCTTTTGACGCGGAGGATACCCATGCTGCACCACGACTTTCGCCGGTTTCTCGATGCCCTCGACCGCCTGAACCCGGCCTAGATCGAGGACGCCCAGTCGAAGCTCATGGCTCTCCGACAAACGACGGAGGCGATCTCTGAGATTGAGGCACGGACAAACCAAAATCACGAGTGCCCCTTCTGCGGCTACGAGCGCCGACAGAAGTGGGGCCGCACTCGAACCAAGGTGCAGCGCTATCGCTGCACTGGCTGTCAGAAGACCTATTCGGGCAGAACGGGTAGCGCCATCGGCCGACTCCATCGACCGGACCTGTTCATGGTCGCACTGCGGGATATGCAGGGCGTTGCCGCACCTCAGTCGGTCCGCAAGCTCGCTCGGCAATTAGGACTCAACAAATATACGGTCTGGCGTTGGCGGATGGTGGTGTTCTCCATCATCGGCAGCAGCTCAACCGTGAGCTTCTCCGGGATCGTGGAGGCGGATGAGACCTTCCAGCGGGAATCGCGCAAAGATTCTCGCGAATGGGTCCGGCACTTCGCATATCCGAAGAAGGTTGCACCGCCGCCCCGCCCCAGGTGGAAGGACTTTACGACGAACGGGCTGAAGATGATGCGAGGCCTCTCGAAGTGGCAGCTCCCCATTCTCACCGTCGCTGACCGCAGCGGCGCGCGCCTCTTCCAACGCCTGCCGAACCGCCAGAGAGTGACGCTCGAGCGCGCCATGAAGCCGCTGGTTCCGAGCGATGCCGTGCTCTGTTCCGACGGCGCCAGCGGCTACAAGAACGTCGCAGCAGCAGGCGGTCACGAGCACTTCGTGGTGGGCAGCAAGCCTGGCACGCGTGTGGCTTCGCGCTGCTATCACATCCAGAACGTAAACTCGCTCCACGCCCGCTACAAAGAGTTTATCAAGCCCTTCTGCGGACCGGCCACGAAGAACCTCAGTGGCTACATCCGCTGGCTGGAGGTGCGGCTGGCGGGCGTGCGCCCGGCGGGGATTGTCCGCATATCGTAATCCAGGATGCGCCCAGAGGTCTGCTTCGAGCCCAAACTGACCGATGCTGCACAATGAACCAATGGCCGCTTTGCTGCGGCTAAGATGGTGTCTGCGTCCGGATCGCCGGCGCGAGATCTCAGACAGTTCTGGATATAATTCAGCCACTCCGCACCGTGGCTCAGTGAGCTGCAAATTCGGCTATCCTGCAAGTAAATCGCAGTATTGGTTGACTCGATGAGGCACGGATTGCTACAGGTTCGATGTGCAACGACGCACCTAAAATCATCAAGCATCGCAGCTGAGCATTTGTTCTGTTGCGATTTTTTTGTGTCGAGTCACAGCGCGGATGCTCAGCCAGTTAGAATAAACAGGGAGACCATCCGAAATGAACAAGCACTTCACCACCAGCATGATTGCCGTCGCCGCCGCGCTGTCGGCGCAAGCGGCATTTGCCGAGATCAAGATCGGCGCGATCTTCGATCTGACCGGCGGCCTGAACATCTACGGCATCCAGCAGGACAACGCGCTGGACCTCGCGGTCGAGTCGATCAACGCGGATGGTGGGGTTATGGGTGAACAGATCGAGGTGGTCAGCTACGACTCCCAGTCCGAGCTGAGCAAGTATACCCAATACGCCAATACATCCGTTCTGCGTGACGGCATCTCGGCCATGTTCGCCGGGCTGACCAGCTCGTCCCGTGAGGCCATGCGCCCGATCTTTCGCCGCGCAAACATCCCCTACTTCTATTCATCGCTCTATGAAGGCGGTGCCTGCGACCGTCAGACTTTTGTGACTGGCTCGTCCGCATCGCAGCAGCTCCAGCCGCTAATCGAATGGGCCATCGCGGAATATGGCCCGCGCATCTATATCATGGCACCGGACTACAACTTCGGCACCATCTCGGCACACTGGATCAACGAATATGCCGAAGCAAACGGCGGAGAAGTGGTTGGCGAGGACTTTCTGGCGTTGACCGTCACCGACTACGCGCCAACGATCCAGAAAATCCAGCAGGCCCGCCCCGATTTTGTGGTCGCCCTGCCGGTGGGTGCAAACCAGACCGGTTTTCTGGAGCAATTCGCGGCTGCCGGTCTGAAGGACAACATCGGTGTGGTCTCCTCGAACTACGGTTCGGGCAACCAGCAGGTCGTGGTTTCGCCCGAAGCTGGTGAAGGACTGATCGCCAGCCAGGGCTACTTCATGCAGGTGGACAATCCCGCCAATGCCGAGTTTGTCGAAATGTGGACCGCGAAATATGGTGATGACACGCCCATCGTGTCCGGTGCGGTCGATGTCTGGAATGCGGTGCATGTCTGGGCGGCCGCTGTCGAGCAAGCCGGGTCGGCCGACCCGGAAGCTGTGATCGCCGCCATGGAAAGCGGCATCAGTTTTGACGCGCCGAACGGCACCGTTACGATGGAACCCGGTTCGCATCACTTGCGTCAGAACATCTACATCGCGCGCGGTGACGACAACCACGGTTTTGAAATAGTAGAGACCTTCGAGGACGTGGCTCCGACCTACGAGAACGAGATGTGCGATCTAATCGCGAATCCCGACCTCGCAGAGCATTTCACGCCTGAAACCAACTAATCCAAGCCGCGCCCCGGCCTGACAGCCGGGCGCACATCCTTCAAGGGAGGAAGCCATGGAACTCGATTTCCTGGCGACAGTCCTGCTGTCGTCTTTGTCCAGCGCGTCGATCCTGCTGATCGCGACAATCGGCCTCGCGGTCGTCTTCGGCCTCATGGGGGTCATCAATCTTGCCCATGGCGAATTCCTGATGATCGGAGCCTACACGGCCTTGACCGTCACGCAGGCCGGGGTTCCCTACATCCTCTCGATCCCGATAGCGGTGGCCGTCACCATGGCTATCGGGGCCATAGTCGAGGTTCTGATCATCAACCGACTTTACGGGCGATTGTTCGACACGATGCTCGCGACCTGGGGGCTTAGCATTGTGTTCTACCAACTCGCGGTCCTGATCTTCGGGACGGTGACACCGGGCATCGGTATGCCGCAATTCAATATCTCAATCGGTGACTATAGCCTGGCCGGGTATCCGCTCCTGATGATCGGCGTGGCCGTCGCGATGTTGATCTTCGTCTATCTGCTGATGACGAGATCGGTCTACGGAATGAAAGCGCGCGCCTCGATTCAGGTGCCGCAGATGGCGCAGGCCATCGGTATCGAGTCCTCCCGCACGAACATGCTGACCTTCTCGGTCGGGTGCGGTATGGCGGGGTTTGCAGGTGCGGTTCTTCTCCCGATCGTGCCTGCAACACCTTCCATGGGGTTCGCCTTCGTCATCAAGGCTTTCCTCACGGTCGTTGTGGCCGGTCCCGTCACTCTTACGGGCAGTGCGATCACCGCACTTGGTCTCGGGGGCGGGGCATCCGTGACCGCAAGCTTCATGACCTCCGTTGTCGGCGACGTCTTCTTCTTCGTCATCACTGCACTGCTGCTCTGGCTCTACCCGATGGGTATCTCGGCCAAGTGGCGTCGCAAACTGTGAGGCCCGCCATGTCAATCTCTGAAAAACTCTACAAACACGCGGGCCTCGTCTTCCCGGCTATTGCGGTTGTGCTGGCTCTCGTCTTTGCCGGACAGATCGATCCCTATCTGGCCTTTGTCGCGACTTCCTGGGTGATCTTCGGTCTCTTGGGTCTGAGCCTCGATGTGGTTTGGGGGCGCGGTGGACTGCTGAGCCTTGGCCAGACGGCCTTCTACGGTCTGGGTGGCTATTTCGGCAGTGTTGTTGCCATCAATTTCGCACCGACAACCGGAAACACCCTGATCTGGGCGCTTCCGGCCGGGGCTGCCTTCGGGGCCCTGGCCGCCGCGGCGCTTGGCTACATCATCTTCTTCGCCCGTATGGGGCCGCTGCAAAGCACCATCCTGTCCTATACGTTCACACTTCTGCTCTGGTCCGTGACGCAGACATTCAAGCTTGATGTCGGTGAAGCATCCATCGGCGGCGATAACGGTCTGTCGAATATTCCGGGGATCGTCCTCGGGTTTGGCGAAGGCGCACAGCCGCTCGGTCCCAACGCGGCCTTCGCCGCGGCAGTCGTCATCGCGGCGCTTCTCTATTTTTTCACCCGCTGGCTGATGCGTGGCACGTTTGGCCAGATCGTGGATTGCATCCGGATCGACGCCGAGAAGACAGAACTGCTGGGCTATGACGTCAGGAAATACCAGCTTCTGAACTTTGCATTTGCTGGCGCGCTCGCGGGGATTGCCGGTGCCTTGTTTGGTCTGTGGGCCAACTATTTGAA
The DNA here is from genome assembly GCF_043556915.1 of Sulfitobacter sp. 1A15299. Taxonomy (NCBI): domain Bacteria; kingdom Pseudomonadati; phylum Pseudomonadota; class Alphaproteobacteria; order Rhodobacterales; family Roseobacteraceae; genus Sulfitobacter; species Sulfitobacter sp. 1A15299. Next base: position 4,433 of record NZ_JBIFFJ010000052.1, read on the forward strand.
CCCGTCGATCTTCTCGGTGCAGGAAGCGTTGCTGGTCCCGATCTATGTGCTGGTCGGTGGTCTCGGCACATTGTCGGGCGCGTTTCTTGGTGCGCTGGCAATCGGCGGGCTGTCCTTCTTTCTCGGGGGTGGTGCGGTCGGGGGCCAGACAACCCTTATCCTGGGTGTGGTGCTCATCCTCCTGGTTCTCTTCCTGCAAAACGGAATCCTGGGCGGGCTGGGCAATCTGTGGCGCAAGGCGCTTCCCGATCCGAATGAAGCCGCCCGAAACGCGGGGGCGGTCAAGATCGACAGCGATGTCCTCGGAGAAATTCTGGAAGATGCCGCCAGAGAAGCGGGACCGGCGAAAAACATGGGCACCGACGAAGCCTTCAAGCGGTTCGGCGGTGTGATACCGGTAAACAAGGTCACGCAGTACTTCACCCCCGGCAAACCCTACTCGCTGATCGGGCCAAACGGTGCGGGCAAAAGCTCGTTCCTGAAAACCTGCGTGGGCATGTACAAGCCCGAGGGCGGAACGGTTACACTCGGCAATGATGACATTACCGAGGCACCGATCTTTGATCGCGTGCGCAAGGGGATGGGGGTCAAGAACCAGAAACCACAAGTCTTCGGAGAGCTGACGGTTGCCGACAACCTCTGGACAGCCGCGTTCGCCCGGACGCACGACAGGGAGAAAGCCGAGGAAGTCGCGGCAAAGATCCTCTCCATGCTCGGTCTCGAAGGGCAGTCAGGCGTCCAGGCATCGGCCCTGTCGCATGGGCAGCAGCAATGGCTGGACATTGGCATGGTTCTTTGCCTCGCACCCCGCGTCGTCCTCCTTGATGAACCTGCTGCAGGCATGACCAACGAGGAAACCCGCGAACTGTCCTCGCTCGTCCGGACACTCGCAAAACACACAACGGTCGTCGTGGTCGAACACGACATGGAATTTGTCCGGACGCTGGTGGGCCATGTGACGGTCCTTCACCAGGGCGAAGTCTTTGCCGAAGGCGACATCGAGACGCTTCGAGCCGATGATCGCGTTCTCGATATCTACCTGGGGAGAAGTGAGCATGTTTAAGGTTGTGAATGCTACAGGTGGCTACGGCAAAACTACCATCATCCGCAACGTGTCGTTGGAAGTGAAAAGCGGGGAAATCGTCGCCCTTCTCGGCCGTAATGGGGTCGGGAAATCGACGCTCATGCGGTTCGCGACGAACCTCATTCCTCCGATGGAAGGCCAAATCGAGATCGACGGCAAACCCGCGCCGGACTCCCCTGCGAAACGGGCGAAGATGGGGTTGGGTTATGTTCCGCAGGGTCGCTTCGTCTTCCCGCGCATGACGGTGATCGAGAACATCGCCGTCGCCGCCGCTTCAAACGGACACGATCCGAAACAGACCGTTGACGAGGCGCTGTCGGATTTCCCGATGCTGCAACCCAAGGCACACGATCTGGCCGGGGGATTGTCGGGCGGTCAGCAACAGGTTCTGGCCCTGGCCCGCGCGCTGGCGATCATGCCGCGCATCCTGTTGCTCGATGAACCGACCGAAGGTGTTCAGCCCTCCATCATCGACGAGATGGCAGGCGTCCTGAAGCGGATCAACCAGGATCGGGGCATTGCGATCCTCGTTGCAGAACAGAACCTCGATTTCTGCCTATCCATCTCTGAGCGCGCCTACGTCATGGAAAAGGGCGAAATCCGAATGGAGACGGATCGGGACGCCTTGCTGGCGGACAAGGAGCTTCAGCAAGAGCTGCTGGGGGTCTGACATGAGCAAAACTGAACACCTGACAGAGGATCAGCAGAAACGCATCGCGACAACACTGGCCCGCATCCGCGGCGGATTGGTAGCAATGCCCCAACCGCCTTCCTCCGAACCAGCCCACATTTTTCACCCGGAGAGTTTCGATGTGCCCAAGACCTGAAACCGCAACCTTGCAGGTCGAGGCGCTCGCAAGCGGCTCGGCGACACCCAGCGATCTGACCAGGAGCGCCTTGAAACAGGCCGACGACAGGGCAGACCTCAACGCTTTCGTTTCTCTGGATCCTGACATTGTGCTGGAACAGGCAAAGGCATCGGACGCGCGCCGGTCCGCCGGAAAGCCCCTTAGCCCGATTGACGGCGTGCCTATCGCTATCAAGGACAATTACCTCACACGGGATTTTCCGACCACAGCCTGCTCCAAAGCCCTCCCCCGCGCAGCAAACGGCGTCGACGCGACTGTCGTAGCCAACCTACGTGCTGCCGGAGCGATCATTTTTGGCAAGACGAACATGCACGAATGGGCTTTCGGGGCGACGAACACAACCTCCAGCATCGGACCGACGCGCAACCCTCACAATGCCGACCATATCACGGGTGGCAGCAGTGGCGGATCGGCAGCGGCCGTCGCCGCCGGGATTGTCGGTGCCGCCCTTGGGAGTGACACCGGCGGGTCTGTGCGCATCCCGTCCGGGGCCTGCGGCGTCTATGGTTTCAAGCCGACTTATGGCCGGGCGTCACGCTTTGGCGTGTTGCCTCTCAGCTGGTCGCTGGATGCGCCCGGTCCGATTGCACGCAGTCTCGATGACCTCACACTTCTGCTGCCGTATTTTTTGGGAGCCGATCCGAACGATGCCTCCACCGCTCAGGCGAAACCGTTCGAAGACCAACCCGCGCCCGACACGCCTCGCATCCTGAACCTGGTCGGGAAAGGACTGGAACGGTCGGAAGAGATTGATCTGGCTGTGCGGAACGCTTTGGGCAGGGCGAAAGCGTCCGTGGAAGATGCTGAAATCCCGGACATGCGGAGCTTCTTCGCCGCATGGGAGGCGATCCTGCATGTGGAAGCATCGTCCTATCACGAAAAGCTTCTGGCTGATGAGCCAGCCGCGTTCACATCTGTCACCCGCGCCCATCTGGAAGCCGGGCGGCAGATCACCGCGACCGAAGCCATGCACGCGCAGAAACTGCGAGCGCGATTTATCGAGCTGTTGCTGAACGATCTGGGCGACTGGGATGCACTGGCGCTTCCTACCCTCCCCGTTCCTGCCCCACGTCATGGCGATGACAGGCAGAATTTCGGCGGGCGAGACGTAACCACCCAGGACAGCATGACCTGGTTCTGCTGGCCGGGAAACCTTGCCGGTCTGCCTTGCATCAGTCTTCCGGTAGGCACCTCTACAAATGGCCTGCCAATCGGTATGATGCTCATGGGACGACCGGGAAAGGATGAGAGGCTCCTAAATATCGCACGGCAATTCGACAAGAGCGGGTAACAGGAAATGAGCGTACATAAAATCAAAGTCGGCGTTCTGTTCTCTCAGTCCGGGCCGATGAAAGTGACGGAAGAGGCCCTTCTGAAAGGAACATTGCTGGCAATCGAGGAAATCAACGAGGGTGGGGGAGTTGGGGGCCGTCAGATCGACCCTATAATTCTGGACCCGCAAGGCAACGATCAGCGTTATGCGCAGCTTGCGACCGAACTGCTCCTTAGTCAGGGTGCGAATGTGATTTTCGGCTGCTGCCTCTCGGCCAGCCGGAAGCGGGTTCTGCCGGTGGTCGAGCGTTTCAACGGATTGCTCTTCTACCCGTCTGTCTATGAAGGCTTTGAGTATTCCCCGAACGTCATTTATGGGGGGGCTGTGCCCAATCAGCTCGTACTACCTTTAATGCAGCACATCTACGCCGAACATGGGAAACGCATCGCCTTGATCGGCACTGACACTCTCTATGCGCGGGAAATCAATCGCATCGTGGGTGAGTTTGTCGCGGAAAGCGACGGTCAGATCGTCAGCGAAATCTATCTTCCATTCGGGACCGATTCAGGGCTTGCGGCGGCCAAACTGCGGGAGACGGCATCGGCAAGACCCGATGTCATCCTCTCCACGGTGGTTGGCGAAGAAAGCGTGACGCTCTATTCTGCCTATGCAGAACTGGATGAACAGGAAAAGAAGGCTCCCATTGCTTCGCTGACCACGACCGAAGCCGAACTGCGACAGATGCCCGAAACAGCCCGCGCGGGACATATTACGGTGTCGCCCTACTTCAGCACGACCGACAGGGCGGCAAACAGCCGGTTTGTCGCGGGTTTCCGGGAGCGGTTCGGATCGGACCAGGTGCCAAGCGTCTATGCCGAAACGACTTACGCCCTGGTTCATTTCTTTGCAGATGCCGCGCGGGTTGCCGGTCAGTTTGACACGGACAGTCTGATGTCTGCATTGTCAGGAGCCGTTTTCAAAGCGCCTGGAGGCGATTTGTCGGTCGATCTGGACACGAACCACTTCACGATGCGCCCGCAGGTCGGCAGATCGACAAGAACCGGAGAGTTCGACATCGTGTGGAGCAGCGCGCAAAGCGTCCGACCCGACCCCTATCTGGTGTCCTATGACCGGTCGATTGGCGAGTTGGAACGTGCATGAGCATCGCCGGGACCAGTGATCAAAACCTCCTCCGGAGGTTGCGCCGGAAACGGGTATTGGTCATCCATCCCGACGACGAGGATCGCCGCACCCTGCTGGCCCAGCTCCGGAGGATCGGGTGCCAGACTGAAAAGCTCGCATCCCCGCCAGATACACTTCCTCCCGAAGTCGATGTCGTTCTCTTTCTGCTGCTGCGCAATCAGACAGACAACGCCGTCCAGTGGATGGCCGAAAGCTCGAACATCACTCGCATCGCCATCATTTCCTATGAGACGCCGGAAATCCTGACGGCCCTTGAACGGCTGCACGTTCACGCAGTGCTATCGAAACCCATTCGAATCTTCGGTGTTCTTGCCGCTTTGACCAATGCCGTAAGCTTGTCCCAGCACGAAGCCCGGTTACAACAAAGGGTCAGGTCATTGGATGACACTTTGAAAGCACGGAGACGCATTGAGAAGGCCGTCGCGATCCTTTCAAAGCGTCACGAAATCACAGAGGAACAGGCCTACAAACGGCTCCGCGACAAGGCGATGAAGGTCAATGCAACTATTGCAGATATTGCCGATGCTGTAATTGCGTCTGACGACGTATAGGACAATTCAACAAAAAAATCTGCACTTCTGTACTTTCAAGAAAAAACTTTCGCCACGACCCGAGAAACCGGACATTGGACCGTAGGCAGCTAAAGCTCGCTTTATCCCCCAGAGCGATCACTGCTCTCGAGGGTTTCGCTGCGCTGCGCACGAAAGATAGGGACCACAGCCGGGATGCCGCATAAGATTTGCCGCGTCACAGCAAAAGTTCCGTGGCGCGCGCTCAGCGAGAATTTGGCACTTTTGTAACGGGCTTGGAGTAGACATGGGGCAGGCCCGCAAGACCCACCGTCTGATCGATCATGCCCCATAGCGTGGTGTAACTCGCGGCTGGCCGGGCGCTTTCGACGGCCGAGCTGATCAGTCCGTCTGAG
>NZ_JBIFFJ010000053.1:0-8879 GCF_043556915.1 Sulfitobacter sp. 1A15299
ACTTGGCTCTCACCTTTCGCATCCAGCAGCTGACCGGACATAAGATTGTGCTGTGCCACAGCGAACCTAAAGCCTGCACGGACATCGAACAAACCCGCAAAGATCAAGGCCTACCCCCAGCTTGGGTCACGGTAGTACCAGACCTTGAGGGTGAAAGACGCTTTACAGAACCCTCCCCCTCAATCGGTGAGGCCGTCGTCGGCAGCGCCTAGAAGTCAACATCGGCAACAAAGGCCTGCGTTTGGCTCGGTCTATCTCGACAACCGTTAAACAGTTCATAGGCAGTCAAATTGTCGGGCATTAAAGCGTGACGGCTTCAAACGAATAGAGAGCATTTTGGAGCTCATGGCGAAAGAAGCCCCATGAGCAACTCCTTGGCTCATGTGAGCAAGGATGAAAATACCTCTCGATGAGTTTCGCATGATGGAACGCGAGCGCCAAGCGGCATTAGCGATCGGTGGAGCAAGCGATCGCAGTTCTGCCTCCACTACGAACGCGCCACCAAGTGGCCCCCGCCCACATCATCCAACGTAACAATATTAGGCGGTTCCCCAACGGCACGAACCGGACTTGGCGGATCGCTTGCGGCGAGCACCCGCGCAGGCAGCACGCGGTCAGGATCAGCATGAGGCACAGCTTCGATCAATCGCTGCGTATAGGAGTGGCGCGGATCACCGAAGACCTGCGCACCTGTCCCCATCTCTACGATCTGGCCTAAGTACATCACCGCCACTCGATCTGCGATATTCTCGACCACGGCCATGTCATGGCTGATGAAGAGATAGGACATGCCCATCTCGCGTTTCAACTCGGCCAGCAGGTCCAGCACTGTAGCTTGAACCGAAACATCAAGCGCCGAGACGCTTTCGTCTGCGATAATCAGTTTCGGATCCAGTGCGAGCGCGCGCGCGATACAGATACGCTGACGCTGTCCTCCCGAGAACTCATGTGGATAGCGATCAAGCGCATCCTCGCCCAAGCCCACACGTGCAAACAGCGCGGCGGCCTTCTCGCGGCGGCTTGCTGCTGTGCCCACGCCATGGATCACCAGCGGCTCGCGCACCAAATCACCCGCGGTCATACGGCCATTCAGAGCGGCCATCGGGTCTTGGAACACCATTTGCAGCTCACGGCTGATCTGTTTGCGCGTTGCGGCATCATTGCCCAGTGGCTTACCTTGAAACCTGATCTCGCCACTATGCGGCACCAGACCGGCCAAGGCCCGCGCGATGGTCGACTTTCCACATCCGCTTTCGCCCACAAGAGCAAAGGTTTCGCCCGGATAGATATCAAAGGACACAGCTTCAACCGCATGCACCCGCTGCACCACGCGGCCCAATAGCCCACCGTGCAGATCATAGGCCACCCGCGCTTCGCGCAAGCTAACCAAGGGCTCCGTACCCGTATCCGGATGTGCCCCATGCCCCTGCCCCATACGCGGAACGGCTGCCAGCAATTGACGCGTATAGGGCTGATCGGGGTTTGAGAAGAGCTTGCGCACGGATGCGTGCTCCACCATCCGACCGCGCTGCATCACCAACACATCATCGGCCATCTCGGCCACCACACCCATATCGTGGGTAATCAAGATCAGCGCTGTGTTCATATCCCGCGCCAGATCACGCAGAAGGTCGAGCACCTCGCGCTGGACCGTCACATCGAGCGCGGTCGTCGGTTCATCTGCAATCAAAATATCAGGGCGCAGCGCAATGGCCATGGCGATCACGACCCGCTGCCGCATACCGCCCGAAAGCTCATGAGGATATTGCTGCAAACGGCGCTCTGGCTCGGTCAGACGCACGGCGCGCACGGCTTCAAGTGCGCGTTTGCGAGCCTCAGCCTTTGATACGTCTTCATGCGCACGGATTGCCTCAATCAGTTGCGCACCAATACGCATGACCGGATTGAGAGCGGTCATTGGCTCTTGGAAGATCATCGCTATGCGATTGCCGCGCAGCTGTTTCAGCTTGCTTTCAGCGAGCTTGGTCAGGTCTTGCCCATCGAAATTGATCGCACCGCCTGTGACCCGTACAGCAGGAGGCGGCAGCAGACCCATGATCGCAAGGGAGGTCAGTGATTTACCCGATCCGCTTTCACCCGCAATCGCCAAGGTCCGGCCCTTATGCAAGGTGAAGGACAGATCCTGCACAAGTGGCAGCATGCCCTGCTCGGTCCGGACCGAGATCGACAGGCCGTCCACCGTGAGGACCGGCTTGGCCCCCGCGGGTTCCGCCGCGGGGGGAGTTTGCATCGCCACCATCATTCGAAGACACAGCGCGGGAAATAGAAGGACACAATCCAGTTTGGCATGTCCACGATTTCCGAGATGCGCAGATCGCCACAGGTGGAAACCAGCATATAGGCATCCTCCGGCGCCAAACCTTGCGTGGCGCAGAGCAGGTCGACCATTTGGCTTACCGCATCCCGCGCCCCCGTCATCAGATCCGGCCCGATCCCGGTGGAGACTTCATAGCCTTTGGCATCAAGGTGGTTGGTCACCGGCCCCGGTGTTGTGAACCGCGGCATCTTCAGCTGCGCATCTTTGACCAGATCAAGCGTCACCGTGGCGTTCATTGGGCTCTCAATGGCGGTGCCGCAGACCTCGCCGTCGCCCTGTGCCGCATGGGTATCGCCGATGGAGAACAATCCGCCCGCCACCTCGACCGGTAGATAGAGCGTGGTGCCTGCTGCCAGATCGCGAATATCGAGATTACCGCCCACACGCCGCGGCGGCACGATGGAGTGCAAGCCGTCTTCGGCCAGCGCACAGCCAATGGTGCCCGCGAAGGGTTTGAGCGGTACGCGCCCATGTTTGCCAAAAAGCGCCGGCGCCAGCGTATCCGGGTCATAGTCCCAGATCGTCAGCGCGGGGTCAGTGAACTGATCGGCCAAGAGACCAAAACCCGGGATATTGGCGGTCCAGCCAAACCCCGAAGGGGTGAACCCCTCGATGGTAATCTTGAGCGCATCGCCCGGCTCCGCGCCTTCGACATAGATCGGACCCGAAACCGGGTTGATCTTGCCAAAATCCAACGTCTCAACGTCTTTGACCGTGCTGTCTTTGGTCAGCTGACCGGCAGAACTGTCATGGCAGTGGAATTCGAGCGTGGACCCAGGGGCCACCGTCTCGGCTGGGACAAGCGCGTTGTCCCAGCCAAAATGATGATGGCGTCCGTGGATCGTATAGTCAGGACATTTATTGCACATCGTTTACATACACATAGTCATAGTTGACGGGGATCGAGACGGGATCGACGTAGAGCGCATCAGCGCCGCCCATCCGCTCGGACTTCATGGTGTAGCGCTGTTCGTTGAACACCGGCACCCAAGGCGCGTCTTCCATGATCTTCATGTAGACGTCGGACCATTTTTGCAGCCGCGCCTCCGCGGCATCGGGGTCGGTCATGCTATCGGCCTCGGTGGCCATCGCATCGACCTCTTCGTTGCAGTACCACGACCAGTTCCAACCGCCCTGAACTGCACCAGCACAGCCCAGAATTGGGCCATAGAAGTTCGATGCATCGGGGAAGTCGGCAATCCATGCCATTCCGCCCGACCAGATCATTGGCGCTTGGTCTTCTTCACCACCCGCGGCGATGACGCTTGCCTGCGCCAGCGATTGGATCGAGGCGTCGATGCCGATCTTGCTCAGGTCCTGCTGGATCGCCTGTGCGATACGCGGATTGGGGTCTGTGTTCATCACGTAGAGCTCTGTCTCGAACCCATCTGCGAAGCCCGCCTCGGCCAACATGTCTTTGGCTTTTTCCGGGTCATAGGCGTAGCCTTCATAACCTTCGGTATAGCCGGGCATCGAAGGGGGCAGCGGTTGGGTCGCCGGCACGGCGCGACCGTTAATCACTTGCGTGATCCGCTCTTTGTTGATCGCCATGTTCACCGCGCGGCGCACATCCGCGTTGTCAAAGGGCGGCATTTTTGTGTTGAGGGTAATATAGCCGGTATGCAGCTGGCCTCCTTCAACCACGCGAGCCGCCTGCTCTGGATCATTCATGACCTCTTGGAATTTGGCTGGCGGGATGCCATCGCCGGGCACGTCCACTTCGCCGTTCTGAAGGCGCAGAAGTGCCACGATTGGCTCTTGGCCCACTTCAAAGGTCACGCTGTCGAGATAGGGCAGCCCCTCGCGCCAGTAGTCTTCGTTTTTTTCAAATACGAGGCGTTGGCCAATGGTCCACTCCCCCAGCTTAAACGCGCCGGTGCCCATCGCGGTCTTGCCGAAATCGGCGCCCGCTTCTTCGACCGCTTCTTTCGCCACCACCGCGGCAAAGTTCAGGCCCATGACATGCAGGAAGGTCGCATCGGGGCGCGACAGGGTAATCTCTACAGTCAGCGGATCGATGACTTTGACGCCCTCAAGGGTCTCAGTCTCACCGTTGGAAATCGCATCAAAGCCTGCGATAGAGGCAAAGAAACCCGCACCAGGGCTTTGGGTCTTGGGGTTGGTGACGCGGTCGAGCGAATATTTGACATCCTCAGCGGTCATCTCGCGGCCATTGTGGAATTTCACGCCCTCGCGCAGTTTGAAGGTAAACACCTTACCGTCCTCGGAAATCTCGTAGCTTTCCGCCAGACCGGGGCGCAGGTCGGTGGTGCCGGGGGCATAATCCATCAACCCGTCGTAAAGCGATTTGATCATCGACCAGTTCTGCCAGTCATAGCCAATGGCCGGGTCCAACGTGGCCACATCATCTTTGTAGGTAATGGTGATATTGCCGCCCGACTTGGCGTTCGGGTCCATATCGGAATGGCCGTCAGCAAAGGCTGTGGCGGGCAAAGCAAGCGCTGCGACCAGCGCCGTAGAGGTCAGGAACTTCTTCATTTTCGTCTCTCCTTGTTGGATCGTTTTTTGATTTGAGATTTAGCGGACCTTGATCCGCGGGTCGGCAAATAGCGTGGCAATGTCGGCCACGAGATTGCCAAGCACGATGGCGCAGGCCGAAACCAGCGTGACGCCCATGATGATTGGAATGTCGACACGCTGGATCGCTTGCCATGCAAGCTGACCGATGCCGGGCCAACCAAAGACAGATTCAACGATCACGATGCCGCCCATAAAGATGCCGATATCGATGCCGATCATCGCAATGACGGGCAAGATCGCATTAGGCAGCGCATGGCGCAGCAGCACCCGCGCCCGCGATAGACCTTTTGCATGGGCCGTGCGGATGAAGTCTTGGCGCAAAACGTCGATCATCGAAGACCGCATCATACGGCTATACCAACCCGAGCCGAGGATACCCAAGGTCAGCGCGGGCAACACCAGATGCCCGAAGGTGCCGTAGCCGCCGATAGGGAACCAACCCAGCTGGACCGCAAAAACATAAAGCAGCAAAAGCCCTACGACGAACTGCGGCGCGCTCACGCCAATAAAGGACGCAATCATCAACGTGTTGTCGGTGGTGGTACCGCGGCGCAAAGCCGCGATAATACCCATGCCCAATCCCAGCACCAGTTCCGCTGAAATCGCGCCGACCATCAACAAAAGCGTTGCAGGCAAACGCGCTGCAATCAGCGCGCTCACTTCGGTTTTCTGCAGGTAAGACCGGCCAAGATCGAACTGTAGAAGGTCCATCAGGTAGCGCCAGTATTGCACGATGAAGGGCTGATCGAGGCCTAATTGCTCACGGATGTTCGCGACAGTCTGCGCGGTCGCTGACCGCCCGGCGATCTGGCGCACTGGATCGGAAGGCAGCAGGTAGAGCAACGCGAAGGTGATGAAAGACACCCCCAGCAGGATCATGGCGGATTGCAGCAAACGGCGGCCGAGGAAATTGATCATTGGTCCTGCCCTCTTTGTGTCGGGTCGAGCACATCGCGGAGCGCATCACCCACAAGGTTGAAGGCCAGCGCCAAAATCACGATTGCCAAACCTGGAAAGAACACGAGCCAAGGCGCGGCCTGGAAATAGGTCTGGTTCTCAAAAATGATGTTGCCCCAGCTCGGTGTGGGCGGCTGCACACCGACCCCGAGATAGCTAAGCGTCGCCTCCAACAGCACAGTGGTGGAGATGCCAAGCGTGCCCCAGACAATGATCATCGGCACCAGATGCGGCAGAATATGGCGAAACAAAATGCGCAGATGCCCCGCGCCCAAAGTCTTTTCCGCTGCAATGAACTCACGCTGCGACAAGGATGACGTCTCTGTATAGATCACCCGTGCGGTCTGCACCCAGTTCACCGTGGCAATCACCAATGCCACGATCCACAACGATGGTTGGAAGATCGCCGCAAGGCAGATCGCCAGCAACAGCGCCGGAAAGGCCATCATCAGGTCCGTAAGCCGCATCAGCGCACTCCCAATGAAGCCGCGGAAATAGCCCGCCGTAATGCCGATCAGGGTTCCGATCACCAGTGCCACCCCATTCGCCACCAGCCCGATAATCAGCGATGTGCGCGCCCCGTATAGGATGCGGGTCAACAGATCGCGCCCCAACAGGTCCGTCCCCAGTGGAAACTGCGTTCCCGGTGGCATCGGCGCCCCCTGTAGCGTCAGCCCGTCAAACATCTGGTCATTGGGCTCATAGGGTGTGAGCCATGGCGCAAAGATCGCCCCGAAAAACGTCAGCGCAATTAACGCAAGACCAACAAGCGCCAGTTTACGACGGCGCAGGCGGGTCCATACCGAGGGCGCAGCACTGCGCAGGGTGGCAGGTTCAATTGCAGTCACGCAAATTTCCTTCGTCTTTAGCATTTTCGACAATGCGCAGCGCGGCATCCTCAACATTGATGCGCCAAGCCATCGCCATTTGGCGCAGCTGGTCATAAGCGGCGTCTTGGGATTTGCCATGCGCCGACAGCAATGCCACGGCCTGCACCACGGTTTGACGCGCGGATACGCGATGGCGCAGTTGCTTGATCTGAGCGTTCAGGCTTTGGCGCAGTTCAAACGAATGATGCGCCATCAGCAGCGCTGAGAAGGCACCACTTGATCCCACCGGCTTGAGCAGCAATGCATCTGCGCCCATGCGCGCGGCCCATTCAATTCGCCCGGGCGCTTCGGACCCGACGAGGGCGATCATTGGCATCGGGGCCTGGCCCGGCTCCCAAGGAAACTGCGCGTCATAGCCCATGTCTGTATCGTAAAAGACAAAATCCGCCGTAATGGCCCAAGCTGGAAGGTCTGGCCAGGCATGGATAACCCTCAGACCGATCGCCTTGAGTTGGCGCATTAGAACCGCAGCATGATCGGGCACGGGATGCACGACTAAGGCGCAGGCCTGATCGAGATTGGGGATACCAAGAAGACCCGCCATCAGGACACGACGCTCAGGCGGGGGCGGTCAATACGCGGGTGGCGCGCGGGCCGGGTCAGATAGGGATCAGGCGCCACGTCCGACCAATGGTGCAACACTTTGAAAACCCCATCGCGCACCTGTGCCACATCAACCTCAAGCGTGCTGTGATGGGTTGCGGGATCTATTCCAAAAAGATCGCCCTGTTCGGCGATAAAGCTTTCAAAGGGTTGTTCGCCTTGGGCCACGAGCATCGCCGCCAAGGTATGCACAGATTGGCGCGAGATATTCTCAAATGAGGAATCCCGCCCCCCCTCGCTTTGAGAGGCACAAAAGTGCGGCCCCACTGACACCAGCCCTTCAGCCGCATCCCCCAAGAGTGGTAGCTCTGCTTCCGTCAGGTTGCACGACACCACCGGGCATTGCTCTGGACGAAAATGCGGATCCCGCCGACCTAGGTCGGCATAGGCGCGCAAAAAAGCATAGGAGCTGGCACCCACCAATGAGTTCAGGATGAACCGGGGCCGCAGGCTTTCGATCTCAGCGATCAACGTCGCGACGTCTTCCTCGCCCAAGGGCAGATAGCGTTCGCCCAGAACCTGCCCGCCGGCGTCTTCAACCCTCATCCGCGCCACACGGCAGGTTTCCCAGCCCCAGATATAGTTCGAGCCGATCAGATAAGGCATGGTGCCGAAGTTGCCGAAACACCAGCTCAGCAAAGGCAACAGATGCTGGTTCGCGCAGGCATGATTGTAAATCACCCTGTTTGACGTTTCGAACCCCTCGAAGGGGAGATTGTACCAAAGCATCGCATTGGTCCGGTCGAGCGTGGGGATTACCTCTTTGCGCGAAGATGAGGTCACACAGCCAAAAACGTGACGCGCTTTCGAACTTTCCAGAATCTCAGCACAAAGCGGTGCATAGCGCTCCAACTGCCCCTTGGGGTCTCGAACAATAGGCTGGAAACGGATGGGATTGGAGGGATCGGCGTTGATCTCCTCCACCCCAGCGAGCGTCCCGCGCAGAACCGCCTGCGATATAGCCGCATAGGTGCCCGAACTTGAATAGAGCACGCCAAGATCAACGGTTCGCTTCACTTTTACCCCAAAAACAAAAAAAGCCCCACGCGCACTGAGAAGTGCGACATGAGGCCCGAATGCCATGCGGATGTATCCGCTTTGTCGACTTGCTATCTTGAAGGGTGCGATATGTCGAGAAAAAAATGGAATTTTGAAACTAAGTTCCACCCCCTTGCCCGTTTGGGGTCGATTGTTACCCCAGAAGCTCAAAGGATGGGCTTTGCCTTTGACAAGACGCCTAAAGAGGCGGTCCAACCTGCAGATTACCCATTTACAAATCTTGCAAGCCACTCAGGGCATCTCTCAGTCGCCCTAAGCGAAACAGCCTTAAACGAATGTCAGCGGGTAGTGATAAACGGCAGGGACTTGGACAGATATCACCAAACCCCTTGCGCACCGCAGGGTCACGCCTGAGCGCCTCCCTTAATAGTTGAACCCCCAGCAAGGAGGTGCCACTCAGGACGTTATATAACCACTAGGGCCTGTGGACATTGAGGATTTTCAAATCACCTGAGGTTTGATTCAACCTTCCAAAAGGGAGGTTTGAATGG
>NZ_JBIFFJ010000054.1:0-8652 GCF_043556915.1 Sulfitobacter sp. 1A15299
GCTTTTTGTCAATGCTCATACGTGGGTCTCCTTATAGAGCAGTTACCATGCCAGAGCACAAAATTCAGGACAGTCCCCAGGAAATGCTCGTAGAGCACACGCGCGCCTCCGCTTCTGGGGTAAGCTGTTGGAGGATTATCAAATCGCGACCTTGCTGCGAGAACTGCGCGCTTAACTCGGCTTCCTAAGCGCGCAGCGCAGCCATCTGTTGTTGTGACCGAAACAAGTCCTCCCGGCTTAGCTGAAGCACGGCTTGAAACCTTGCCTCGAACGCGCGTCTAAGCGCAGGTTCCTCATCCATACCATCGAGAAGACCAGCAAGCCGCGCAACCGCAGAAGCATTAACCTTTTCCGTAGATGTCACCGCCGCTTCCAGAACCGCACTCCGTCTCTCCGACGCTGCACGCGCTTCCTGCACCGCCGCAATACGGCCATGCAACTCTTTGGTCTGCCGCTCCACCCCCCGAGGGGCCGCGACCGAAACCAGTTCCGTGCTCGCATTGAATGCGGAGCCCTTCGTTTCTGCGGTTTGGAGTTTGGCCTGCATAGCCGTGACGCGCTCAGTTAACCAACTCACCGCTTGTTGTGCCGTCTTTGCCTGCTCTTCGATTTGATGAGAGACGTAGAGTTCGACGATGGTCTCTGCGATCAGCGCGGCTTTGCGGGCACCTTCACTTTCGGCCGTGACATGAAGCACCCGGCTTTGCGGAATGTTTCGGATGGTGACTGCTTTGAGTAATTTCGAGATCACCGCATCCTGTACCCGCTGCGCTTCTTCCGGTCGAAAGCGCGCGCTGAATTCCACGTCTGAGGCAAGATTAAGCCGTTCGACCACCTGTGCCAGCAGCACCCGGCCCCGCAACACTTCGACTTCGGAATTCAATTCCGCCCTGTCGCCGGACAACCGCCCCGCACCATTCGGAAAGTCGATGATCTGCTCTTGCTCGAGCAATAACCGAAGTACCGCGGTCGCATGATAAAGGTGCGTGGCTAGGATATATGCGTAGAAAGCGCCGATCAGCAGCGCGGTAAGACTCCCGCGGCAACCAGCCATTTGCCCCGCCAGGGACTCGCCGTTTCCCCATGATGCCGGGCCGAAGGCTCTTGTAGATGCCAGCGCTCATCCCGTAGCGTCGCAGCTCCTCAGGCTCTACGGGGCGAGGGCCGACAAAACTCATTTCTCCGCGCAGCACATTCAGGATCTGAGGCAGCTCATCCAAACTGCTACACCTCAGAAAGCGGCCCAGTTTGATGATCCGGGGATCATGATCGAGCTCATGTTTCAATGCCCATTCCTTGGCAGCGGCGGGGTTTTCGTCGAGATAATGGGCAAGGTGCTCTTGGGCGTCGGCCGCCATGGTACGGATCTTGCAGCAGCGAAACGCGCGCCCCCCTTTTCCCACCCGCCGATGCCTAAAGAACGGCGCACCATCATCGAGCGCGACCACCCCCGCGAGGGCAAAGATCACCGGCAGGAGAACAGGCAACAAAACCATAGGAAACGCGATGTCGAAGGCGCGCTTGCCCCATCGCGCATAAGCGGTTCCAGACCGGCCCGTTGGGAAAGACCGCGCCCCGGCTATGGATGACCTAGTGTTTCATAACGGCCGCCTCCCAACCCGCGCCAACGCGGAGACGGTTGCTGCAAGAAGCGCTGCCGAGAAAGTGGGCTACAACCAGCCAAACGGCACCTTCGTGCAAAAAAATTGGCTAAAATATTACGGAGGCAGGTTAAGGAAACCTTAAACGCCGAAGGGCGCCTCATCCGCGAAAGCATCCGGGAGCAGATCTTCCCAGAAAGCCCGCATCTCCGACGCGCAGAGCGCCGCCTTCCAACCCAGCCGAGAGAACTCTGATTTCAGAAGCTCATCGCTCAGCCAAGCCAAGAACAGTTTTCGGTCCGCATCGCGCTGTGTGGGGGAGCGGGATTCGACGATTTTCTGCACCCGCGCCATGATCGCCGCGCGCGCTTTGCGTTCTTCTTCAACCACTTGCGCGCGTTCTTCTTCCGCAGCATCGGTCTGCGCCGTTTGCGCTTTACGCACCACCGCCGCGGCTTCGGCCTTGGGCGAAGGGGCTGCGGGTTTCTCTGACTTATAGTCGTTCTGAAGCGCCGCCCTTAGATATCCCACCGGGCTGTCGATGCCCCCCCTGCCCTTTAAATAGGTAATTTTTTCCGAAACATAGTCCTCACCATGTTCGGAAATCCATTGTCGCGCCAACCGGTCTGAGACGCCCAAATCCATAAGCGCGGTATAGACGGCCCCCTGCCGCAGCCCTTCCCCATCATCAATGTCGAGCATGGCAAGCTGCGGGTTCTCTTTGATGAGAAACCGGATCTCACTGACCTGCCGGCCCATCTTGTGCAACTCAGGCGTGATCAGGATGTTCGAGGTTTTGTTCACCTCCGCCACGGCTGGCTTAATGATCTTGGCATTCAGGTGTTTAAAACTTTCGTAATAGGCGCTGCCATCGACCCCCATAAGCCGGCGAAACAGATCAATCGGCCACCACCCCGTCGATCCGGTGCGCAGAAACCGATAGCAGTTTTCATAAAGCGCCAGCGCATGGCCGGAGGTGAACCGCCGCTGGATATTCAGATTAATGAGCGCAAAGACCTTCGGGTCATGTAGTTTTTCCGCCAAAGCTGGGGAATAGGCATACTCACAGACCCCCGCCGACAGTTTCGCATAGGACAAAAGGGCGGAGACGCCCCATTCTTGCCGCCCGTTGGCGTCCAACATATCCCATTCCGCCGTGGTCTCGGCCAAACTGCGGAGGGACTGTTTCAACGTGTCCATGTCGTTGGAGTTATAGCCCACCATCATGCACAGGGTCCGCGCATCGATCTGATGTTTGTTGCGCGTCACAAGCGTGTCATAGGCATTGAGCAGAAGAACGTTGCTTAGCTTCCGCTGTAGTAGCGTCAGCTTACCCGAGACGTGGATCGCCGCCACGTTCTTCTTCACCGACTGGCGACGGAGCGCGCCGGTCAATTTGTCATGGGGGATGCTGCTCATCTCGGCCTCTGCTCTGCCGCCACCGCCCCGACGCTTTGCGCTCTTGGGTGACTTCACCCCATTATTGCGCAAAAGGTTCCCAACCTCAATCAATCAATGGGGACCCGTTTACAGGGCAGATACATCCCGGAAACGGGTCCCTTACAGTATATTTGCCTTACTCGCGTGGGCCGACAGAAGAAAACGCGGGCTTGGAAGCACGAAATAACGTTCCAAAACGGCCCTCCCGACGATCGGTTCCGCTCCCCCCGCGAATCGGAACCCGTTCCACCGCTTACAGGTACTGGCGAACCTGTAAGCAGGTACCCATAGACCTGCAGAGTGGTACCTATCTTACCATAGTGCATTGATAAAAAAGAGTTACCTAGGCCTAAAGATTCTAAATCTAGTAAACAATAACAAACTATGTGAGCCTCTGTTAATATGGATTTCGATTTCAAGCGGCCGGTTTCGCATGCGAAACCGGCAAGAGGTTCACAACATGTACAGCATGCCTTATTGTTTCCCATTTCCAAAAAGATGTGCGACAATGTGGGTGATAACATCGAATAATGATGATCTGACCGAGGCATCGCAACATGGACAAGAAGTCGGGCACCCGCCTGCCCCCCTATTTCAATCTCGACCCTGAAACCGCAGCCGCGAAGCTTAGCGATCCGGTAGACACTGCCCGATTCGCCAAAGCCGCTGCTTTCGCTGGGCGCGGAAGGGCAGATCTCGCTAAACGTGGGTATGCCCCAGATGGCCAGAAGAAGCTCCGAAAATTTTCGACATGGGAGATTTGCCGCTACCTCATCCCTGTAGCCCCCGCCCACCTGCGTAGGGTGTTGAACAAACACCCTGAGCTTCCACAAGGCGAGGGAGCCGGGAACGCAAAGCGGTTCAGCCTCGAGGAAATCCTAACGCTGCGAAATCACTTCGCTGAAGAAGGTGTCAGCACCAAGGAATACCGCCCCTATCGCCCCAAAGGGCTGCCCGCGAAAGTGGTTGCCGTTGCGAATTTTAAAGGCGGTGTTGGCAAGACCTCAACGGCGGCGCATTTGGCCATGTCTGCGGCTTTGGACGGCTACAAAGTGCTTGTCGTCGACCTCGACTCTCAAGGCTCGATGACCTCCATCATGGGCGGTCAGGTTCAGGATGAATGGCAGACCATCTTCCCTCTTCTCGCCCGTGATTACGCGATGCACGTGCAGGCCGAAAACCGCGTTCGTGCCGCGGCTGCGGAACCCGAAATTCCGATGGACGAAACCTTGAGCGAGGCATTGACGATCTCGCTTGAAGACGTCGTTCAAAAAACCCACTGGCCCAACATCGATCTCATTGGAGCCCAGCTCAATCTATATTGGGCAGAATTTCAAATTCCTGTTTGGCGGATGGCATTGCGGCATTGGGCCCTTTGGGATGCGCTGTCCTCAGCGCTTGATTCGGGGGGGGCGATGAATACATATGACATCATCCTGCTCGATACGCCCCCTGCGCTCGGCTATCTGACGATCAATGCTCTGGCTGCGGCAGATATTATCATGGTTCCCTTGGGCGCCTCGTTCTTGGAGTTCGATTCCACCGGTCGTTTCTTTGACATGCTCTATTCCACCTTCGCGTCGATTGAGGAAGGTGAGAACGCAGCACGGCGACGTGAGGGCTTACCGGAAATGAAGTTTGAATGGGACGTCGTGCGCGCGATCATCACGCGCTTTGACGCCAGCCAGCAGACTGATCTGGCAAACGTGATCCAGGCATATTTTGGTGATATGACAAACACTTACCGTCAGGAGTTCACGGCAATGGTCGGGCAGGCCGGAGAAAGTGTGAACGGGATTTACGAGGCCGATTACCGGGATTTTAACCGTGAGACCTATACCCGCGGTCGGGAAACCTTTGACCGAACCTATGCCGAGTTCAAAGAGATTTTGCTGGGCGCATGGTGGCGCGATGATCAAGAGCGGAAGGAGGCCGAGAATGGCGAAACGCAGACAGCTTGAAGTCCCCTCGGCGGAGGCACTCAAAGAGATCGAAGAGGGTTTCGCGCGCGAAACCTCCCGGATTGGTACTCGCGCGCCGATCGCCGATGTCGCAGCGGATGCGGCCCGGCATAAAGACCCCCTGCCCCAGCATCTGCGTGAAGAAAATGCGCGGGACAAAGCAGACGCAAAGGCGCTTCGACTGGCGCGGGAAAAGGGCCTCGTTCTAACTGAAGTGCCGCTGCATGAGATCACCGCCGATGCGCTAAGCCGTGATCGTTTGAAGATGGATGAAGAAGACCTTGCCGAACTCCGACGGTCAATCGCTGACCATGGGCTTCGCTTGCCGATCGAGGTATTTGAGCCGTCCAATCCTGACGCCGCGGGGAAATATGCTCTGATTTCAGGCTTCAGGCGCCTTGCCGCCATGCGCGAATTGAATGCGCTTTCGGGGGGTGAGCGGCATCAGACGATCCCGGCTTTCGTGCGTAAACCGGATACGCTGGCCGATGCGATCGTTGCTATGATCGAGGAGAACGAGGTCAGGACTGGGCTCAGCCAGTATGAGCGCGGGCGGGCAGCCGCGATCACAGTGCATGATGGAGTTTTTGCCACTGTTGATGAGGCCGTTGCGATGCTGTTCTCGTCGGCCAGTAAGGCTAAGCGGTCTAAGATTCGATCCTTTGCTTTGGTTCATGAGGAGCTTGGTGACATGCTCCGTTTCGGACCCGAACTGAGCGAGCGCCAGTGTCTCCGTATTGCGACTGGTCTACGCGCGGGGCAAAGCGAGGCAATGCGGGAGGCGCTGGAATCCCATGCCGTGGCTACCGCTGAAGATGAATGGGGGGTCTTGGAGCCGTTAATCGAATCAGTCGAGGGTGTCGGCACTGATCGCAAACGCGGGGGGCGGCCTCGAAAAAATGCGGAACGGCCTAGGCAGATAAGCTTAGCCAATGATCTCACGATGGAGCGTGTGCGCACCGAAGACGGCTATGCCATTCGCATTCGTGGCGCGCACGTGAGCGAGGAGATGATTGAGCTGGTGATGGACCAGATCAAATATTTTCTTGAAGAAGCTTGATGCGTCGAGGGAGGTTTCGCGCGCGAAACCTCCCTCGACGCCTACCTCAAATCAGCTGGGTTTCGCACGCGAAACCTCTCCCCAACCCGAAACGGACCCTCCTTTAGGGTGTTGTCAATTCATACCTGAGAAGCTGAACTTCTTAGTTTTAAAACGAGGCCGCAACGCCCATCCTCGATACCTTCTAAGAGCACCACAACGGATTCACCGGCCCTATCTGCGGCAGGTTCGACATGACGCCAAGTGATACGGCAGGCATTTATTAGATGACCCGCGGGGAGATTGTCGCTTCTGCTACCGATCTGGCGGCGGTGCTGAAAAGCGGGGACGCGGTCATCCTGCCCGCCCTTTCGCCTGGCTAGAGTTATCCATTCCGCATCACAAGGGTGTTGGCGACGAGAACCACGGCTACAAGCGTCAAGGGACTGATCTGATGCTGGGGTCAGAATGCACCCTCCGCGGCATACCGTCGCTGGGTACCTACCGCTTTTCCGGCGGGGTTCCGTTGGGATCGGGTGCGCTTCGATGTTGGTATCGAACAGTTTGGCGGGGTCTATCCGCGGCGGTTGAACTACGCGATCTGGTCGACGCGGCGATCTGGACCGGCGCAGCGATCAATGTCGATGGCGTGGCCGGTGATGACCTGATTTCGCTGATGCAAAAACAGCATTCAAAGCGGCCTTCACCTCCCGCAACGCCACGGGCGAAGCTTATTGCGATTTATTTAAGCCGCTCAACTACGGAGGCGACTTTCCCCCCCTCACGTTAATGACATGCCGAACCAGCCTGTCGCGGTGATTAGTTGGGCAGGGCAGCTGCGCTATCGCGCGGTGTCGTCAATCGTAACATGGGGCGATGCGCGAATGAAAGCTCGGTGGGCGGGTGTTTCGCAGCGATCTTATGTTATCGGCGTGGCTCTGTACCGAGTTAAGCGAACGCATCAGCGATGCCTGGCTGTGCGGTGACGTAGAATACATACGCGCGGTTACCGACTTGCGCATTGTAAGAAAGAAACCGTCCGGAATTCTTGGCGTGGGCAGTGTCCTGAACAATCGGCATTTTCTGTATAGGGGTAGAGGACAGCTATGGACAAAAGAACAGTCTATCCGAGTAGGCGTGGCTCATGGCCGCTTACGCAAGTGAGCGATTGCGGCTCCCTTTGGTCCCACGTTGTAAGAAGTACAGCGAAGGCGGAGTGGCATCTCTGGACGTCTCTCTGCGGAGCATAGTCGAGAAGGGCAGGGTGTCAGAGACCGGCAGCCTTGGTCAGGTTCACGCGAAAACGGTCGCGGCGGCGCTGGTAACGGCGGGTCATTTCGGCGGAGGCGTGTCCGAGCTGCTTCTGGACATAGCGTTCGTCAACTTCGGCCGAACTCGCCAGACCGGCGCGCAGCGAGTGGCCGGAGAACAGCGCCAGGCGTTCCTTTTCGGGCAGGTCGGATAGGATGCCGGAGTCCTGGACGGTGCGTTTGATAAGCCGGGCCACATGTTTGTCGTTGAGCCGTGTTTCCGTGGCGCGTTTGCCATCCCGCGACGTGCCGACGAAAACTGGCCCGAAGTCTATTTTCGCAAAAAGCAGCCATTGCTCGAGAGCATGCACGGGGCATGTCTGGTCACTCGAGCCGCGGCCAATCTCAACCTCACGCCAGCCAGTTTTAGCGTTGAGAGTGAGGAGGGCGCCCTTGTCAAAGATCTCGATCCAGCCGCCAGAACCCGGCGTATCATCCTTGCCGACATCCAAGCTGACGATCTCGGAGCGGCGCAGCCCGCCAGCATATCCCAGAAGCAGGATCGCTCTGTCACGCAGCCCACGCAGATCGAAGGGCAGGGTGGCGACCATCGCCAAGATATCCTCAGGCAGGATCGCCTCTTTCTGCACCGGCGGGCGCGCGTGTTTGCGTTTAATCCCGGCGAGCACGGTCGCGATGTGACTGTCCTTTTGGTCAAGCGTAAATCCGCGCTGCGCGTAGCTCCAGGCAAGCCCGGATAGGCGGCGTTCGATTGTCGAGACCGATAGGGGGCGGGATGTCGACTGCAACGCGGAGGGGCGTGAGCCGGACGCCAGATCGGCGAGGTAGAGGCCGATCATCTCGGGCGACGGAGGCAGGGCTTCTGTGCTCTTCATCCGGCACCAACGTGCGAAGTGCGCCCAATCCTTCGCATAGGCCTTCAGCGTATTCTCAGACACTGACGCCCGGGCATAGACACGGGCCGTGTCCACCAGTCGATCAAGCGTACCGGACCCCGCGACATGGGAGGGCAGGGCGATACTGTGGGTTTCGCCCTGATCTTTCCCGTCGACGCGCGCGTCATTCAACTGCTCGGAGGGCGCTGATCGCGATTTCTCGGTCTCTGAAGGCATTTTTCACTGGATCCTGTCGGTCTGCCGGAATTCTTGAGACTGCGGTCCATTTGTTTTCAATGCTTTGCCGGTTTTTCATTTCGAGATTGAGTCGGAATTCATGAGACTGTATATGGGTGTGAGTCGCTATTCGTGAGACTACGCAGCATCTGTGCGTCGTTCAAGTCATGTCCGATAATCCCGTGCCTGACCTAGACTGGGAAGAAGCCGAGTTTCGCGCAAGAGTGC
>NZ_JBIFFJ010000055.1:0-8357 GCF_043556915.1 Sulfitobacter sp. 1A15299
CTCAATCTCGAAATGAAAAACCGGCAAAGCATTGAAAACAAATGGACCGCAGTCTCAAGAATTCCGGCAGACCGACATGGTGACTCAAATCGGCGTCCAGTCTCACATACCCTGAATTGATTTCAGAAATGCGACACAGGCAAGCTATTGAAAAAAATAGAAAACAGTATCAGAAACTCCGGCAGACCGATAAATGCCATCAGAGATCGAAAAATCAACACCAGCCTTCCCTGATGGGAAGAACGATGAGCCTCTTGACGAAAGAGATCAAGAATCAAGCGTTAGCATCGCCCTGCCCTCCCATGTCGCCGGCTCCGGAACCCTCGATCGGCTGGTTGATACGGCTCGCGACTATCCCAAGGCCTCTACGGCCGAGAATACCAACAAGGCATACGCCGCCGACTGGAAGCACTTCGCGCGCTGGTGCCGGATGAGGGGCACCGACCCCCTACCCCTCTCGCCCGAGATGATCGGCCTCTACCTGACCGACCTGGCGGCTCCGGCAAGCGGCGCTCCTACGTTGTCGGTCAGCACCATCGACCGCCGCCTGTCGGGTCTCGCCTGGAACTACGCGCAGCGCGGATTTTCTCTCGATCGTAGGAACCGCCACATCGCGACGGTGCTGGCCGGGATCAAACGCAAGCATGCGCGTCCACCGGCGCAGAAGGCGGCGGTCATGGCCGAGGATATCCTCGCAATGGTGGCTACCCTGCCCTATGATCTGCGCGGGTTGAGGGATCGGGCGATCCTGCTGCTTGGATATTCCGGAGGCTTGCGCCGCTCGGAAATCGTCAGCCTGGACGTGCACAAAGACGATACGCCGGATTCCGGCGGCTGGATCGAGAGCCTGGAGAAAGGCGCCCTCCTGACCCTCAACGCCAAAACCGGTTGGCGCGAAGTCGAGATCGGCCGCGGCTCCAAGGATCAAACCTGCCCCGTGCACGCGCTGGAGCAGTGGCTGCACTTCGCGAAGATCGACTTCGGTCCGGTCTTTGTCGGAACCTCGCGCGATGGCAAACGCGCCCTCGATGAACGGCTCAACGACAAGCATGTGGCCCGCCTGATTAAGCGCACGGTCCTGGACGCGGGCATCCGAGCCGAGCTGCCCGAAAAGGAACGTCTAGCGCTGTTCTCTGGCCACTCGCTGCGTGCCGGCCTTGCCAGTTCGGCAGAAGTCGACGAACGCTACGTCCAGAAGCAGCTCGGACACGCCTCGGCCGAAATGACCCGCCGCTACCAACGTCGCCGCGACCGTTTTCGGGTGAACCTGACCAAGGCTGCCGGGCTGTAGCAGCGTCTGCGATCGTTGCTGCCGCGCTTCTCGACGTTACTTGGCTAAGTACGCCGAAACGTTAGCCAGGTCTGGCATATCGCCTCGGGCCTACGTTCTGGACCATATGCTAGGCGGCCTGCCCATTCAGATCGCAATCAGTCTTATGCGTTTTTTAGGCCGAAGCTCCAGGATCGGTTCAGATACTCGACCCAGCGTTCACTTCGCGCGATACCTGTGCGCGCAAGAAAACTGCAGATTCACGACGACCAACCACTTGGCGAATGGCTGCCGAAACGGCGTCTCGCGCGCGAGACGCCAGACTTTGCCTATGTCTCCGCCGCGGCACCAATCCGGATGAGAAGCTTTTCAAGCGCCGCTTCATCCCTGATCTCAAGCCCAGATAGCTCCAGAGTGACCCGCCCTCCGCGGGCTTTGGCTTTCAATAGGAGACCTCTCTTCCCCTGCCAATCGACCGTCAGCGTTTCTGGTTTTTGCAACTGCCGATTCCCCGAAAACACGCCTTTGCGTTCAACAAATGTGTCCAGAAGCTCTGTCTCTTCAGATGCATCAGCGAATTTCTCGCCCCGGTCGACCAGTACCGCAGTCAGCTCATCGCCCCTGCCCTCTTTAAGTGCCTGAGCCAGCCGCGCCCCCAACCGTTCACCAATGGCTTCCGGATAGTCGAGATAGGGAGCGAGGTGTTGATGAATGAGCGTGAAGTTGCGGATCTTGTACCGCCGGTTGCGGCTGGAATTGGCGAATAGCGTCTGAATGGCATCGTCGACGGTTTCCACCACGCCATGTTCGACCGCGAGACAGCAGATCCGCCCACGTTCATAGAAGCTTACATCCTTGCGGATTTCGTTTTCCTCGACCATGGCCACCATGGCATCCACCGTATCGGGCCGCTCGGAGACCAGCGCCTTGACGGTGGCAAAGCGGTCTTCGCCGGTCTCTGCCCGCAACTCGCGCAAGGCACTCAGTCGCCGAAATCCGCTTACCAGGCGATAGGTCTCAGGGTCCAGGTCCGACACCGTGACCTCGATTGGTGTCTGCTGCCCGCGGGCGCGCAGGCTGTCCATCAACTCCTGCCAGGCCTCGCCGTCGCGATCGAGATGCCGACGGTCACGTGCGTAGGCATGATCGTCGATCCGGTCGAGCTCGATCTGGACGATTACAAGCCCGGCCGAATGCGCCGTGCGCCAGGCATCGGCATCACCCTTAAGTGTGTCGCGGTCCTTGCGCAGCCGCAGGATCTCATCTTCGAGCGAGCGCGCAGCGCCGCCCGCCACCTGCGCAATCGGCGGCGCCTTGCTGGCACTGCCGCTCCGCCGCTCGGACGCGGTTTTTTCAGCGACGGAGCGGAGCGTTGAAACCGCGTCCTTGTCGATGGCGCCCAGTCTCTTGCGTGTCACTCTGCTGCCTCCTTGCGCTCTGCCTCGATGCGGTCGCGTTCCCAGCACCCGATCAGTAGTCTTTTGAATTCGTGATAACACCGGTCGAATGTCTCGCGGCCGCGACGATAGGTGTCGCGGTTGAAGTCTGTATGGCTGGCCTCGTAAATCCCGGATACCCGTTCGCCGGCCTGCCCGACAAGGGCGGTAAACTCCTGCCGGTAGTTGGCGACAAAATCGTCGAGGTAGACCTGGATGACATTGGCCAGCTCCGATTGCTGCACGTCGTCGTAGCGCGTCAACAGGACCTGCACCGCATCCCAAGAAAACTTCGGCGCATCTTCGTGAAGACGCGCCATGCTGTCCTCGATGCTGACGAAGGTGGTGTAGAGCATGTCGAAAAAGCGGCCGGTGGAGTCAAACTCGATGAAGCTCGCCCCGACCGGGATCAGCAGGATATCCGCGGCGGAAAGCGCATTGATCGTCAGGTAGCCAAGCGCCGGCGGGGTGTCGATGATGATAATGTCGTAATCCGACAGTAGGCTCTGCGCCTCTAGGAAGGCACGCAGAGCATCCCAGAACTGCCAGCTTCGATGGCTTTGCATCCAGACCGGCACCTGGAACTCTGCCCAGTAGAGATTGAGTTGCGCCGGAAGGATGTCGATCGTCGGCCAGTGCGTTCCGAAGATGACGTCATCCGCCGTCACCGCGGCGGCATCGCGGATTTCCTCATCGAGTTCTTTGGAAGTCAGGTCGTCGATGCCCAACGTCATGGCCGCGTGACGGGCGCGGTGCCAGGCGAGGATGGAGTAGGCGGTCTGACCTTCGTCCTCGGCCATCGACCCGAACATCGTGCTCATCGAGGCCTGACTGTCGAGGTCGATGACAAGCACGCGGTAGCCATCCAGCGCCGAGGCCATCGCCAAATGTGCGCCGGTGGTTGTCTTGGCGACCCCGCCCTTAAAGTTGCAGACCGAGACTACCTTGGCAGGCCGGCCCTTAGGCCGGTAGGGGCGGTAACCCTTGCCTTGTTGGCCCTCGGACTCCAAGAAGGCCCGGATTTGGTTGACCTCGTCCAGAGTGAAGGTCTTTGCGCCACCGGCTTTCTCGGTCTCCCCCTGTGGAAGCTCCGGATTAGCCTTGAGAACTCGCCGCAGATGCTGCGCGGACACTGGCAGCATGAATGTGGTAATTTCCCAGATGCCGAAGCGTCGGAGATTCTTCTCCCCATCGGGTTTGTAGCCGCGCCTGGCGAGGTCGTCCCTGGCCCGCATGCAGATCTCGGCGGCTACCGTGAACCGTTCCGTTGTGACTCGGGTTGGCACATCGTTTAGGGCATCGCTTGGATCGATGGGCTGCAGTGAGATAGAAGGGGGTGGGGTGCTCATTAATTAATGCCTCGAATGTTCCTGCTTTCCCTGCTTACGCGTATTTTCGCGAACACCAGAGTTTACGGCTACCATAAGCTATGGATTCGCGGGTGTCACGCACGCGAGACAGGCTTCGAAGATAAAAAATCCAAAGAAAGCCGACGGCAAAATCTTTGATTCCTTTAGGAGTCTTTAAGATTCTTTCTTGTCGGGACTCATCTTGCTTTTCAAGCACTTGTCGCCGCCTGCCTTCCCATACCCGGTATAGGATCGACCCGTTTTCAGGGCGGGTCCGACCCGGACACAGGCCCAAACCGACCCATTTCCGTGCTGAAGCCGACCCGCCTTCGTGCAGGGTTTTTTTCGACGGGTCGTGTCGAATTTAGAGTCGAAAAGCTTTAAAAATCGCTCCTCGTAGGGAGATTTCTCCTGACTGAGCGGCGACCTGTCTCCAAAAAATACCCATTTACGTGAAGTAAATCTTGGGAAACCGACCCGTTCTGGGGGCTTTATACCAACTGCCGCGCAAAGCCGGCAGAACAAAATCGACCCGTGGTGATTGACAGTCGGGTCGGTTTTCCGGTCGAATGACAAAAACCAAGAACGCGAGTCGAGTAGTGACCCAATTCCGCACCGTCACCGAGCGGGAAAGCCTTCGCAAGCACGTGGCCGCGATTCACGTCGGCGGCAAGCTTACCTTGTTGCAGCGCAAGCTCAGCAATTGCCTACTATTGCATGCCTATGATGATCTGTTGACCAAAAGCTCGCACCGGATAGACGCTGAAACGCTCTGCGCGCTTTCGGGTTATACGTCACGCGATCGTGACACGCTCAAAGCTGCGCTTCGGGCGCTGGCCGAGACCACGGCGGAATGGAACATGCTGGGCGACAATGGCGAGGAGGAATGGGGCATTTCCTCCCTGATCTCCTATGCGAAGTTGACGGGCGGTGTCTGCGAGTACGCCTATTCCGCGCCGCTCGCGACCAAGCTCTATGATCCGTCCGTCTTTTCGATGATAAACATGCGTATTCAGCGTAACTTTACTTCTGGCCATGCGCTCGCACTCTACGAGAACTGTTTCCGCTTCATACGGACGGGGAGCACCGGCTGGTGGGAACTCGACGTCTTTCGCCGCCTTATGGGGGTGCATGACATGGCGTATTACGACGATTACTCGAAGCTTAACGCCAAGATCATCAAGCCGTCGGTCAAGGAAGTGAACGCCGTCTCCGATATCTCGCTGGTGGCCGAGGTGCGCCGTGAGAACCGCCGGGCAAAATATATCCGGTTCCTCATTTCGCGCAATGGCCAAGAAACGCTTTTCGATCTCGGTGACGACGATGCGGTTCGCAAGTCGGACGCCTTTCGACGGCTTGTCCAGAACGGTATCGCAGAGCGGCTGGCGCAGCGCTGGATCTCCGAGCATGGCGAGGACTATGTGGTCGAGAAACTTGATTTTGTCGAGTCAGAGCGACGGAAGGGCAGGGTGCGCAAGACCCCGACAGGCTATCTTGCGGCTGCGATCAAGGGCGACTTCAAACAGGCGGCTCCGGCTCCGGTGAAATCCGTTTCGGCGCTCACGTCGCCGAGTAAGGAAGATATGGCCGAAGTCGAGCGCAGCGCCGAGAAGGAGCGCTTTGCCGCCTGGCGGCAGGCCTGTCTCGAGGTGATCGACGCCAATCTTGAGAAGCGGTCTCCGGCCAGCCGAAAAGCGGTGCGGGATCGATTCGAGCGCCTGCTGGAGGACGACTTCGAGCGCGGCCAGTTCCGCCGCTACGGATGGCAGGCGCGGGCGGTCTTTACGAAGGTGCGCGAGTTCTGGTCCGACCTGATTCCGGAAGGTTTGCCAGAACAATCAGATTGATGCGTCTCGCGCACGCGACGAAGCAGCAGAAATGCGGCATCTCGAGAGAGCGCTCCACGGCATCTTTGTTTGGCGAATTCGAGGGCTGGAGCGGGGGAGGGGGCATTGCATCTGAATAGGAAGACGAAGTGAGTGCACCGGCCAACATACCGGACGGTGCGGCACTCGGCTGAGTAGCCTTGGCAGGGCCAGTGTGACATGGAGTCGGCTCTGAAAGCGACCATGGCTCAGGCCAATTCGCTTAAAGGCAATCCTAAAGCGGTTTGCTTTTGATGTGGATCGAATGGGGATTCACAGGGAAGGATTTGTCTGATTCATATGTGGACGCCGCCTTTGGCAAGGGCTGATTTTGTCGAGATGCGGGTAATCGGTTGCTTTCATATGTCCGGCCTGTTTATGCGGCTTCGAAAGCGCCGCTGGCCCTGATGGAAATCCGCTGAAGAGGTCCCTAATCAATCTAGCGCGCTTGTGGGGCGCGGTGAATCAGACGGGTTTGGCTCTCCGTTGGCTCGATCGTTACGCATCATTGACTGCCTTTGCCAATTCGGATCGGGTCGCGCGTTTATGCGGCGAGCCCATAAGGTCTATAGGTTTCTCCTCGTGTGAGTATCGCCCATGCGACGCGCGCGAGTTTGTTGGCAAGAGCCACCGAGACAAGCCGGAATGGCTTTTTCTCCAGCAAATTATTGACCCAGTCTGTCATTGGTGTCGGAGATCATGCCCCATAGCGTGGTGTAACTCGCGGCTGGCCGGGCGCTTTCGACGGCCGAGCTGATCAGTCCGTCTGAGTTGCAGGCAGGCTGATGATGGGATCATCGCAGACCGGTGCCAAGGTTTCCAGATGTCCTCATGGGGCGGCCAGGTTCTGATACTCTGGCGCTTTCACATCTCAGTGGAGGATGACATGAAGATTTTCGTTGGTATCGACGTTTCGCTTGCGAGTTCAGCAGTCTGCGTACTCGACGAGCGTGGGCAAACCTGAAGCAAGCGCAGATCGTAAGCGACCCTGAAGCTTACATCTCGTTCTTAAGTGATCTGCCATGGCCCATAGAAGCGATCGGCCTCGAGGCCGGACCACTGTCACAATGGCTCCACCGTGGCTTGCAAGAGGCAGGATTCGAGCTCATTCTGATGGAGACGCGCCAAGTAAAGGCGGTCTTAAAAGCGATGCCCATCAAGACCGACCGACGCGATGCCGAGGGTATCGCGCGGCTGCTGCGTATGGGCTGGTTCAGGCCGGTACATTGCAAATCGGTTTCGGCGCAAGAGATGCGCGCTCTTCTTAGCACTCGCAAGGCGGTTCAGAAAGCGTTGCTGGATATCGAGCAGTCGCTCCGGGGAGTGTTGCGCAACTTCGGGCTGAAGCTCGGGCCTGTCAGCAAAATCCGCTACGAGGCACGGATCCGCGAAATGGTAACAGGGAACTCTGCGTTGGAGACTGCATCGGCAGCAATCCTGAGGGCCCGAGCAGTACTGCGTAGTGAACTTTCTGCCCTCGAGCGTCGGGTCTTCGCACTCACACGTCATGACGATGCCTGTAGACTAATGATGACCATGCCTGGGGTCGGCGCCGTAGTCGCCCTAACGGTCCGGTCGGCGATTGATGATCCAACGCGGTTCCACTCGTCGCGCGATATCGGGCCATGGGCCGGTCTGACGCCGCGGAGAGAGCAGTCTGGCGAACGAGACGTTTCTGGTCGGATCACAAAAGCGGGTGATGCATCATTGCGAACAGCGTTGTTCAACGCGGCAACCGTACTGATGCACCGAGCAAAACCGTGCTGGCTCAAGGCGTGGGGATTACAGGTCGCCAAGCGCCGGGGGCAGAAACGCGCCACCGTGGCGGTCGCAAGACGCATCGGAGTTGTGCTGCACCGCATGTGGCTGGATGGCACGGAGTTCCGCATGAAGCGGTGTTCAAACGAAGCCCCAGGTACAGCGGCTACCGCCTGACCTTGCGACACGATCGGTAAGAGGAGGTACAACAGCTCCTGGCAGGATTCAGCCTGCCAAGACGAGGTCCCCACCGGGACGCGGTTCCTGGCAAAGCCGGATATGACGCCGTCGCCGAGCAATCCGTTCGAGCGCGTTTTCCAGATAGGCATCCAGGAACCGATCTCACCGACATCATGTAGGTGGCCCTGCGTGCCAACCACGGACGGAAGCATGACACCGGTGTGAGGGCTGAGATTGCAAGTTTCGTTGCTGCCGAAGGAGTATAGAGCAATATGGACGACCTTACGGGGCGTGCGACGCGGGCTGCGCTCCGAGATTCACGGTCTCCGCGCCCCCGCGTCTCATATGCTGC
This sequence comes from Sulfitobacter sp. 1A15299, assembly GCF_043556915.1. Taxonomy (NCBI): domain Bacteria; kingdom Pseudomonadati; phylum Pseudomonadota; class Alphaproteobacteria; order Rhodobacterales; family Roseobacteraceae; genus Sulfitobacter; species Sulfitobacter sp. 1A15299. The sequence continues at coordinate 8,211 of NZ_JBIFFJ010000055.1, forward strand.
AGCCATACTGGTGAACCGCAGCGGAATTTTTGCGCCGATTCCGGCTTGACCACTAAAGCCCCATGACGGAAGCGTCATGTATCGCGCACGCTGCACAGTCCATTCTTCGGTCTGCTCCATGAGGATGGCGCCGACGAGGCGACGTAT
>NZ_JBIFFJ010000056.1:0-7730 GCF_043556915.1 Sulfitobacter sp. 1A15299
CAGCGCTCAGGCGCATAGCTTGTACGCCTTTTGTCCCATCAAACGATCAAATATGCACGCTCGGGCCTGTTACGCCTATTGGGTGTGGTACTGACGGGCTTAGGCTCTTTTGCGCTGGTGGCTTTCCCGCGCGATGATGCGGCGACAGAGGCCGCGATGAAATATCTTGTTTTCGGGGCTGTCACCGGATCCGTGATGATCTACGGGCTGAGCTTTTGGTTCGGGGGCGTGGGATCGACGCTGTTCTCGGACCTCGCGGCGCTGGAGGACAAGCCGCTGATCGCCATTGCGGGCCTGGTCGCAGTGATCATCGGCCTCGGCTACAAAGCTGGGCTTGTGCCGTTTCACTTCTGGGCACCTGACGCCTATGACGGGGCGCCGGTTTCCATTGCCGCCTACCTGTCGGTTATCACCAAGCTCGCGGCAATCTTTGCCTTTGCGCAGGTGCTGCGCGACATGCCCGTCGGCAGCGCTTGGCCACTGGTGATCGCAATGATCGCAGCGATCACAATGACCTATGGCTATCTGACAGCGTTGGTACAGACCAATCTGGTGCGGCTGATCGCTTATTCTTCGATCGCCCAATCTGGGTATTTCTTGCTCGGCATTGTGGCACTCGGCGCCAGCCCACTTGCGGTCCCGGGGATTATCATCATGGGTGCCGCATATGTCGCAATGAACCTGGGTGCTTTTGCCATTGTGATGATAGCTGGACGCACCCTTGTCGACATGCGCGGTTTTGGCCGCAATCGACCAATTATGGGGCTGTCGATGGTGATATTCCTTCTGTCGCTCACCGGCATCCCGCCGCTGTTTGGATTTGTCGGCAAAGTCTATCTGTTCACCTCTGCAGTTGAGGCAGGGTTCCTTTGGCTTGCGGTGATCGGCATCCTGAATTCCGTGCTGGCGCTTGGTGTTTATCTGCGCATCGTGGTGCCGATGTATCAGACCGCAAGCTCAAAAACCGGCATGGACACCCCGTCACCACACGCCCTGCTTGTTGTCGTGGCGACGGTCACTGTCCTGATTACCCTGTCTATGGGGGCATTTGCGGGGCTGTTGCCCAGTTGATCGCAAACCTTCAATGTGGTTCATGCATAACCGACATGGATCATCAAATTTTGACAGCGCAACGCAAAGCGCCGCGTCCAGCAAAAGCCGGATACGGCGCTTTGTCCGTCTTGGAAAACTTAGCGCAGGCTGAATTCGGTGGTCAGCGATACAATCAACAATCCGTCACTGATACTGGTTTCATGCCATGACGCGTCAATGCCAAAGTTATCGGAGATCGCATAGCTGCCACCGACACTCCAGTAGTCGTGTCCCCCATTGCTGATCGTGCCGTAGTTGGCTGAAGCACCAAATTTGTCATCGAATGCGTAGTCGATCGAGACGCTTGAATTAACGTAATCCGCAACGGGGTCATGCGCAAACCGAAGGCCGACATCCAGCGGATCCAGTACGGAGTACCCCAATGACAGGATGACCTCTCCGCAGCAGTCATTGCTCGGGTTGCGATAATAGTATCGGGTATATCCCAGATCGTAGTTGAACTTGCCGACTTCATTGCGATAGCCCAGATAGAGGTCCACCTCAACAGAACTGCCAACAATTGATCTGGCAGTGTTTGACGCCCAGACGCCTGCATAAAAACCTTCGTACTCGGCCTCCGCCCAAGGCTGGAACGCCGCGCCGGTAGTCTGTTCAATGCCGTTGAAAACATATCGGCTGGTGAGGGTTGCGCCTGCGGACAGACTTAATTCCTGAGCCATTGTCACGCCGGGTAAGCCCAGACCGATGACGACGGCGGAAGTCGCAAAAATAGATCGCATCATTTTTCCTTACTGGAAGATTTTCCTGCTGTACTGTAACGACGAAAATCCGCCCGCCGGAAGCAGGGCGCCCGCATTTTTGTAACACCTGATTCAATTTTGAACACCGTTACGGGTCGTTGCCCAAAATTGACGCGAAAAAAAACGGGCAACGATTATTCCACTGTAACGAAGTGGCGCTTATGGCGTCTGATATATGTACCCTTAGTGTCAGGAGGCCCAAATAGACCAGACAACAACCAAAACCGAACCATCTGAAGTTGAAACCGCCAAAGGCGGAGGATGCTGCGGTGGAAACAAGGCCAGCCAGGTTGCAGATGCCCCAGCGGCATCACAGGCATCCGTCAAAACACCTGCTGCAAAATCCGGTGGCTGCTGTTGTAGCTAGACCATCTCGGCGCCAGCATCAGGTAACGATGTCCGAAAAAACCAAAGCCGGTCCGTGCGCGGCAGATGTGCATCGTGATGCATATGTCGTGCACGGACCGGCATGATTTTTTTGGTAGCTCTTGCTCTGGATCGCCCCAAATCCCTGAGACACAGTCCAGCTCAGACCTTCACTTCCCAGCTCACTTATCTATACTGTAAACAACGAGATATGCTTGGTGCGGACGCCCAATCCTTTGTTGAGCGACAAGCGCGATTACCGGATCGCGCCGCCGGATCGTCCGCCCATTGCAAAACCCGCAACAAATCGAAAATGAAGGCGTTCTAAATGGATCATCAACACGGCGGCGACACTGAAAATAAAGGCTCCATCAGCCTAAGCGGCGGGGTGGCGATGGGCACCGGCGTGATGATCGGAGCCGGTATTTTCGCGCTGACAGGTCAGATCGCGCAGCTGGCCGGACCGCTCTTTCCATTGGCGTTTGTCGTGGGCGGGATCATCACAAGTTTCAGTGCATACAGCTACGTAAAGATGTCGAATGCGTTTCCGTCTTCGGGTGGCATCGCGATGATCCTGCAAAAGGCATACGGACCGGGTGCAATTGCCGCAGCGGCGGCGCTGTTGATGGCGCTGTCAATGGTGATCTCCGAAAGCCTCGTTGCGCGAACCTTTGCGACTTATGTCTTGCGACCCTTCGACATAACTGGTGGTCCGCTGGTGCCGATCCTTGCCGTTGGGGTGATCCTTTTTGCCTTTCTCGTCAATATCGCCGGTAGCCGATCGGTTGGACTGCTCTCGCTGATTATGGCGGTGCTCAAGATTGGCGGTATCGCGTTGTTCGGCATAGCAGCACTTTGGGCAAGCGGGTTTCAATTCGCCGCGGCGAGCACGGCGTCTGGCGGATTTGATATCACCGGCTTTATAGCATCCGTGGCCCTTGCCATTCTGGCGTTCAAGGGGTTCACCACGATCACCAACAGCGGCGGCGAGATCATCAATCCGCACCGCAATGTTGGCCGCACGATCATTATCTCGATCACGATCTGTGTTGTTGTCTATCTGATTGTGGCCTTTGCGGTCGGATCAAGCCTGACGATAGACCAGATTATCGCGGCCAAAGACTATTCATTGGCTGAGGCCGCCGCACCCGCACTTGGCAACGCGGGGTTCTATTTTACCGTCGTGCTGGCGGCTGTTGCGACGGCGTCTGGTGTTCTTGCCAGTGTCTTTGCGGTGTCGCGGATGCTGGCCATGCTCACCGATATGAACATGATCCCGCACCGGCATTTCGGGATGTCGGGACCTATCCGCAGTCACACGCTGGTCTATACGGTGGTGATCGCCTCTATCCTTGCGGTGTTTTTTGATCTGACCCGGATCGCGTCATTGGGGGCTTTCTTTTATCTGATCATGGACATGATCGTCCATTGGGGCGTCTTGCGCTTCATGCGAAAAGAGGTTGAAGCGAAAGCATTTGTCATCGTCTTGGCCTTGTTGTTTGACGCTGTGGTGCTGGTGGCCTTTACAGCTATGAAGCTGCAATCCGATCCGCTCATTGTTGTGTACGCTGTGATTGCGATCACATCAGTCTTTGTGTTCCAACGGATTTATCTGTCGCGCTGGACTGCACCACGACCCAGCGAAGACCACTAAAACACTTCTCGAAAGTGCTATAGCCCTCCTGAAAAAGGCGCGTCCGGCTAGCAGGTGTCGGGTATGCCCTTTTTCATTTTTTCGGTTTGTCAGGCTCGGCGCAGGGGGGCCAATCCCAAAGCCGGTTCATCATCGCGAAAAGATATGCACCTGACCACGCGATCAGCAACAGTCCGGTCAAGGCCTCGACGCCCGTCAGAAGACGCAGGTGATCTGTCGGGAAAATATCGCCAAGACCAAGGGACGTATAGCTGACGACGGAAAAATAAAAATAATCCAGAACGGTATCAACGCTCTCACCGGAAAAGCCGCCGATGCTCAAAAGCTGGTGACCGACGCCAAACATGCCTGCAAAGACAACTATTCCGGCGAAATGCGCGAAAAACAGGATCAGTACGGCCATCATGACACGATTGAACGGCTCCAAAGGTATCTTTGCCATGCCAACCGATACCCACCGCATGACCGCAAGATGTATCCAACTACTCGAAACGATGGCGATAACTGCAAGAATTAGTGAAAAAAGCAAAGAGACGCTCCTGATTGGATGAACTTGCCAGTATCCAAAAGTAGCCGTATCAGGTCGGCTTCTTGCGCGCGCTGATCGCGGTGCCAAAGCTCTGAAGTCCGCCGTCACCACGAACAATCCCGCGCGGTTGCGCCGGGTGGATTTGACCTTGCATCTCTTGGCAGCGCTGGAGATCGGGAATCTGGGGTCGCTCACATCTGGGAACGGGCGCGAAAGGTTGATGGCACTTGCCGCGGTTGGTGTCGGCGTGACCCGTCCCATTGTGGGCGTTACCCTCATTCTGAGAGGAAACTATTGGGCGGTTCGGGGGTTACGCCGCGCCTTTCCGCAGCATGGTCGGGTGATTGAACGGATGCGTGCTCTGTCGAATGACCTCGACCAGCGGCTTCCGGGACGGCGGGAAACAGAACATCTGCCGGAACAGGAAGAACATAGAACGAGCAAGTCGAGAGCGTCAGAAAGCGCTCTACGAGCAGCCCGGCAGGCCATCTCCGAGCTTGGATCTGGGGCAGATCGTCAAGCGCTTCTGGCGCGGGCCGATGCAATTTGGAGGTGCTCAGATGCGGTCAAATCCTGAAGCACCGGGCCTGTGGATATACTGCAATTAAGGGTACAAAAATGCCCAAAATGACCCTGAATCCGCAGATTCTGATTAATTAGGGTACAGTGACAGTTGTCACCATTTGTTCGCGGCACGTCGATCTCCATGACAGATCGTGCCGCGCGGCGGTTCTGCGACCGGCTGGTCGAGCTGGGCGTGGCGCGAGAACTGACCGGGCGGCCTACTTTCCGGCTCTATGGGATCGCGCCATGACGACGGCAACGAGGAAACGGCAACCGGCGGATGAAAGCGGCGCCGTTTTTGACCGCGAGCTCGAGGACCTGCCGCAGGAGTTGCGCTGGCGCGAATGGATGGGCCGGGTCGAAGCGGTGCTCTTCGCCAGTGCCTCACCGGTAAGTCGCGAAGATCTGGCCCGCGTGGTGGGGCAGGGGGCCTCCGTGGAGATGCTGATCGAGGACATCCAGGCCGAGCTGACGGGTCGTCCTTACGAACTGGCCCAAGTGGCTGGCGGTTGGATGTTCCGCACGCGACCGCAGTTTGCCGATGCGATCAAGACCACCGCCGACCTTGGTGACCAGTCCCTCGCCTTTACCGAGATGGAGATGGGGGTGCTCTGCGCCATTGCCTATCACCAGCCGATCGACCGCGCCGGGCTGGCCGACATCTTCGGCAAGGAGGTCAGTCGCGATCTTCTGGCCCGGCTGCGGTACAAGGACTTGATCGCCAGCGGGCCCCGGTCGCCGCGGCCCGGGGCGCCGCATACCTTCGTGACGACGGAGACGTTTCTGGTGACGTTCGATCTGCAGAGCCTGCGGGATCTGCCGGAATTGGAAATTGTCGAGCCGTCCAATCTTGCTGATTAGATGAGGTCGTCCAGATCTCTATTGTTTAGTTCGCTATCAGAAGCGGACTCCACGCGTGCTTCCAATGCCTCTTGAGATTCACTAACCGCAGCCGGTTTGAGATAGGGTACGATTTCTGCGAAATGTCGATGGACTTCACGCCGCGACCATTTGGCTGACCACATAAGTGACCCAAACGCGGCCATCTCAGCATTTGAAAATCCCCGCCTTACGCAACGATTGGCAAACACCATCGCTGTACACGGTTCTGTCTTTTCCGCCGAATGCACGTTGACATGACCCTGAAGGATTTGAAGCGGCGCCCCCATGAGATGGGCGAGATCAGGAACAAGTCTAATCACGAACTTTCGAGCACTCGTAGAGCGCTTCTTGTCGCGTGTTTTGTCAGAAAGCCGCTTTTGAATTTTCTTGAGCGGCGCACCGTTCATCCAGTCCTTCAAGGCCGCGCGAAGCTTCGGAAGTGAGTAGGATGCACGCGATTGATCATCCTTTAGCTTCTTGATTTCCGTTCCGAAGAGATACTCCAGGGTCTCCAACTTGACCAAGCGAACCAGGTACTCCGGTTTAACCATCAGCCACTCGAACACCCAATCGCACAAGCTTTCGACGGTTTTGAAGTTTCTAAAACCGTGCTTGCTGAGAGCCTTTGACATGTCGTCCAGAATATCCTCCGGCAGCCCCAACATGGATGCGGTGTTGCGCAAAGACAATTGCTCAACGGCTAGGTCTCCATCATCGCTCTTCAGAAGTGAAAGTGCTGCGGCAGTTCTGCTTTCAACCCAGTCTTCGTCCGCATCTTGACGTTTACGATAAGCCGCGAAGCTCCTCGCGAGGCCAAGTCGTATGTCAACTTTTCCATCGTCGCCATGATCAGTTTCTGCCAAGCGCGCGACGACGTAACGCTCCAAGTCACCGATTTCAGTTGCGCTATTGTGGATACGGTCCATTAGGGCCGTAAATGGATCGTCCAGCACCAAACACTGATCGGTTTGGCCAAATATGTCTCGCAGCCTACTCCATCTTGACCCGATCTTGTTCTCAGCATCGTCCAGGCCGACGACCTGTCCGGGGATGACTAGAACGATACCGGTTGCGCTTTCGCCTGCCCGGCCGGCACGACCGGCTGCGTTTAGCAGGTCCTCTGGGCCCAGGAGGTCTTTTCGACCGGAAGAGGCGTCGAATTGGCTGTCTTCTGCTATGATGACCAAATCGGCAGGCAAGTTCATACCTTGACCGAGCGTCGGGGTCGCTGCGAGCACGGCCAACGCCCCCTTTCGCTTATACAGCGCCTCCACTAGCTGGCGTTCCTCAGGAAGCAATTGTCCATGGTGCGTCGCAGCCTGGGATGCCAATTTTCCGCCCACAAGAGTCAAGTACAGCTGATCAGCACCACCCATTTCATCGACGGAAATCTCATACAGACGCTGCTCAGTTTCAGTCAGTTCGACACTACATTCATCAAGCGCTGCCCCGGCCTTTTCTGATATAGAAAAGGCATTCGGTATGGATTGAGAAAAGACGAGAGTTCGTAGCCCTGCTCCAGCGGCTGCAGCAGCGACTGAAGATGCAACGACACCGGAGTTGGGCGTCACTTTCCAGAACTTGTTTGTCGAAAGCTGAAGTGTTTCGTTCAAGAGTGGTACAAGAGCATAGTCGCGGCGAACCTGTGACGCCCATGTCTGCTTCACGCTGAAGAACGCGTTTGGTTTTGCCGTCAGCTTGCGCTTTACCGCAGCAGGAACCCCCGCAGTGGAGCTTTTTGCGCGAGCATTCCGCAAGAGTTTTCGCAGGTCAGCAAGTCTCTTTTCATCGTAAACGACGCATCCCCTTAGGGTCCGTGGACATTCACTTTGAGGCAATGACCGTTGCGGCGAGGTGCCAGTTGGCGGCATAGCTGGACGCG
>NZ_JBIFFJ010000057.1:0-7487 GCF_043556915.1 Sulfitobacter sp. 1A15299
CTTTTGTGTCTGCATCGACACCGCCTACGCCCAGATCAATGAACCAGCAACCTCAGGACCGTTAATGTGACAACACCCAGGAAACCATTCGCACTGGATCAACTCAGTCGAAAGGTGGGGCGCAGCCGTCGCTTACGTCCTATCCTGCCTCACATCGACAGCAGGACTCGCACAGACAGCTTCAAAGCGGCAGGAGGGGATCGGCGTGGCGCTTACAACCCAAAGTACGGCAGCAAGGGTGCACGCACCGCCAAACAGCTGTGCACCTTCGCCTTCGTATCAGAACATATACGCGCTAAGCCTTCTTTACAGATGTTGCCTTCTTACGATGCTCGTGGCCCGTTTCGACAAGTGAATGATGCCCACCTTGTCTGGGCGCAAACCACCGGTGCAGGGCGGGCATGACGAGTAGCGTCAGCACGGTTGACGAAACAAGCCCCCCGGTTACCACAGTAGCAAGCGGGCGCTGAACCTCGGCACCGACGCCGCTGGCAAAGAGCAATGGTGCCAGCCCAAGTGCCGTCGTCATGGCGGTCATCAGGACCGGACGCGCGCGCAGCCCTGCGGCCTCAATGGCCAAAGCCTCCAGATTGCGACCGGCGCGCGCAAAATCATCCATGAAACTGACCAATACCATACCGTTGCCCAACGCGATGCCGAACAATGCGATAAACCCGACAGTAGCAGGCACCGACACCGGCAACCCTGTCAACCAGAGCGCCATCGCACCACCCGTCAGCGCTAAGGGGATATTCAACAGGATGAGGATCGCTGATTTCAGGCGACCAAAGGTTACCAGAAGGATCAGCAGAACGATGCCCAACGTAATCGGAATAACCACTTTGAAACGGGCATTCGCCTGTTGCTGAAGCTCGAATTGGCCGCCCCAGACCAAACGATACCCGGGCGGTAGATCCAACTGAGCGTCCGTCAACGTCTGCGCTTCGGCAACGAAAGAGCCGATATCGCGACCGCGCACGTTGGACTGGACCGTGATGAAGCGTTCGCCATCTTCGCGTGTGATCTGGCGTGGACCGATTACAGTTTCGATATTGGCCACTGTGTCCAGCGGCACCCGTGCGCCCGAAGGCGATTCCAGCACGATGCGTCTGATCGCCTCCGGTGTGTCGCGGCTTTCTTCGTCAAAACGCACCATTATCGGAAACTGTCGCACGCCCTCGAACAGTGATCCGGCTTCGGCCCCGCCGACGGCTGCACGCAGCCCATCCAACGCGTCCTCAACATCAAGCCCGTAGCGACCAAGGGCTGACCGATCCACGGTTACCACAAGTTGCGGCGCACCGGTGATCTGGTCGGCCTGTACCTCGGCAGAACCCTCAACCTGTTGCAGGAGTGATTGCAGGACTTGTGATCGCTCCAACAGAATTTCGGAATCCGGTCCAAAGATTTTGACGGCCAGTTCGGCGCGTGTGCCGGTCAGCAATTCATCAACAGCCATCGCGATGGGTTGGCCGATATTTACCACAATCCCCGGAAAGCTTTCCAGATCTTCCGAAATCGCCGTGCGCAAACCTTCGGCAGACAAGCCGGGCCGCCACTGATCGACCGGGTTCAGCTCGATGAAGGCTTCGGCGCTGTTGGTCGGGTCAGCATGCGCGCCAACCTCACCACGCCCAATACGGGTCACGATGGACTTGATTTCAGGAAAATTCTTTAACAGCCGCTTTTCCACAAGCGTCGTCGTCTTCGTTCCTTCGGTAAGCGAAATCGAGGGTGCCATGGTGACGCGCATCAGAATATCGCCTTCCTCCAACGATGGCGTAAATTCGGAACCAAGTCGCGATCCTGCAAAACCGCCCACCGCCAAAAATATGCCGCACAGGACGATGGCGAAAAAACGGTTACGGACAAAGAACCCGGCCGCACCACTGACCATCGCGACAGTCCGCCCCGGCTTGTCAGGGGCCTTCTTGCCGGATCGGCGCATCACCGAAAAGGCCATGGAAGGCGCAATCAGGGCCGCATAGAACAGCGATCCGGTCATGGCGAGTGCAGCCGATGCCGCCAAGGGCCGGAAGGTTTTGCCCTCAACCCCTTGCAGCGAGAAAAGCGGCAGGAAAACAACGATAACCACGGCAACCGCCGCCACCAGAGGTGCGATTACCTCGGCGGTAGATCGGGCAACCAACATACGCGGCTCTTCAGAGCCGTCGTCTTCCTCAAAGCTGCGATCCACGTTTTCAGAGATAACAATCGCCCCGTCGACCATCATCCCGATGGCGATGGCGACCCCCCCTAATGACATCAGATTGGCGCTGATGCCGAGCACGTACATTGCGATAAACGCAAAACCTACGGAAAACGGGATCGACAGGACCACAATCAGACTGGGACGCCAGCCGCCCAGGAAGACAAACACCACCAACGCTACGAGTACAGCCCCCTGCCACAACGCCGTCGTGACGGTTGCGGAGGCCTTGTTTACCAGCGTTCCCTGATCATAGTAGGGGACCGCCAGTACACCATCCGGCAGGCTTGCGTTGATTTCCTCAAAGCGCTTCTGGACCCGCGCGATGACATCGGATGTGTTGGTGCCATAAAGTTTCAGAACCAACCCTGCGACAACTTCGCCTTCACCATTGGCTGTTGCAAGACCTTGCCGAACGCCACCGCCCACGGTGATATGGCCTAGATCGCGCACGCGCACCGTGCGCCCGTCGTCGACGTTGACGACAATCTCCGCGAGATCGGAAACTGTCTTGGCAAGTCCAACGCCGCGCACCGTATATTGTTCAGAACCGATTTCGAGGAATTGCGCCCCTTCGGTTTTGTTTCCGCGCTCTAATGCGCTGATCACATCGGCGATTTGAATATCATAGGCAAGCAGCGCATCGGGATCGAGCCTGACCTGATATTGCTTTTCATAGCCACCAAGGGACAAAACCTCGGTGACACCCGCCACGGTCTGCAACTGATACTTGACGATCCAGTCCTGAATTTCGCGCATCTCGACAAGGTTGCGTGCGCCGGTCTGATCTTCCAGACGGAAATACAGGATGAGGCCAAGCCCGGTTGAAATCGGACCCATTTGCGGGTCGCCAAACCCGTCGGGGATGTTGCCACGCGCTTCGGCGAGCCGCTCGCCCACGACCTGACGGGCGAAATAGACATCCGTCCCGTCCTCGAAATAGATGTTCACCACCGACAGCCCAAAATTCGATACCGACCGCATATTTTTGAGTTTGGGCAGGCCCGACATTGCCGTTTCGATTGGATAGGTCACATAGCGTTCAACCTCTTCGGGGGCGAGCCCTTCGGTTTCGGTGAAAACCTGAACCAGCGCGGGTGTCACGTCCGGAAAGGCATCAACAGGCAAGGCGCGAAACGCAAAAAGCCCGCCAAGCGTCATCGCAAAAGCCGCAATGGCCGCCAAAAGCCAGCCGCCTGCGATGCGGTGCATAAAATCAGTCATAATCAGCTATCCTAATGTCCGTGGCCGTCGCCAAAGGCGTCTTTTTCAAGTTGGGCTTTGAGTGTGAAGGCACCGTCGGAGACAAAGAGGTCGCCTTCCTCCAACCCGCTGCGGATTTCCACATAGCCGCCAGCGGTTGTGCCGACCATCACGGCGCGCGGTGCGAACCCACCCTCAACAGGGACAAAAACAGACGGACTATCCTCTACCAGTTGCACGGCGGATTGTGGCACACGCAAAACCTCCGAGGTATTGCCGACGCTGAGATCTGCAATCACAAATTGGCCGGGGGTCAGGGACCTATCAGAGTTGTCGATGATGACACGCGCCGTCGCCGTGCGCGACACCTCATCAATTACGGGTAGGACAAATGCCACCGTTGACTGAGCAATGACATCGCCAGCACCTGATTTCAGAGCAACCGGCGCGCCAACGAGAACGCGGCTGATATCCTGTTTGTAAACCGCTATATCGGCCCAAATTACGCTATCATCGACAATCGTGAACAGCACCTTGGCGCTGGAATCCCCGGCTGTTACCGTTTCTCCCAGCGTCGCCGCACGTCGTACAATTGTTCCCGCAAGTGGTGCAGTCAGATAGGCATTGGCATTGTTGCCATCCGGAGCAGTGGCTATTTTTTCGAGAGCGGCGTGGTCAATTCCGACGGCATGCAGTTCGGTTTCCGCAGCTTCACTTTCGGTCTTTGCCGATTCATGCTCTGCGCGGGCCGTTTGGACATTTACCTCAGATGTGATCTTTTGCGCCCACAGCCCTTCCAGGCGCGTCAACGACTTTGCCGCAAGGGCTTCGTTCGTTTTTGAAATCATCCATTTCGCTTTCAACCCTGCAAGCTCGCGGCTTGTGATCAGTGCCAGCGTATCTCCATAGGCAACGGTGTCGCCTTCACCAACCAAAAGCCGGTCGATGACTCCGCTCACCTTGGGCGTGACATTTGCCATCCGGTCTGCGTCAAAGCGGATTTCTGCTGGCAGGCTGAGGGACTCGCCCAAGGCTCCCAACTCAGCTTGCTCTAGTAAGATTCCGGCCTCTTTCGCGACTTCGGGGGCCAGTTTGACAACATCGCCACCGCCTTCATCGCCGTGTGCGCCCTCAGCTTCACCAGCGTGGTCGTCATCGCCATGCGCATCCTTGGCTTCACCGGCGTGGTCGTCATCGCCATGCGCGTCTTTGGCTTCACCGGCGTGGTCGTCATCGCCGGGCGCGTCTTTGGCTTCATCGGCGTGGTCGTCATCACCGTGTGCATCTGCAGCTTCTCCGGCATGATCGTCATCTTGCGGCGCTGCTGCAGCTGCTGCAGTCATTGGCAATGGCGTTTCCGCATTTCCAGTCGCGCCAGTGATCGGGACCAAGGCTAATACGCCCACCGTCAGCGCAGCCATGGTCATTGTTGTCGGTTTCATAATCGTACTCCAGGGATTGAATAGGTCACCGAAAACACGTCCGGGTACCTGTTGGAACTTCGTCTGCCATGATCAAACCGATGAAGTGGCCCTGAAACAGGTTCGGCTCAAACGGTTTGATCTGCTGTGATATTTATGAGTTTTACAAAGCCCGTTTCGACACGGCATATGTAAAATACCACTCTGCAATAGGGGCAGATCAGCCTCGCGGAGGACGGTAAAAACCTTGGAGCGTGGCAAGGACCACAGAGGCGTCAGCCCAATGTCGCGATCGGTCTGCTGACGACTGATCGCATGCCAACTGCACCTGCCCCGGTCCAATAATGTGGATATGGCAATCGCCAAAGCCATGGGATGCCTCACCATTCTCGCTATATCTTTGATCCTGAGCAGTTAAATCAAGATTAACCATATCGGTAGCAAAGACAACTTTTTCAAAGACTGCTTCACTTGCCTCAAATACATAGGCATCGGCTTTTGCAATGTTGAAATTCAGAGCAGCCGAAAGCAGTATGGCCAACCCAATTTTAGCAACACGAATGGCAGACAAGTACTTCATAATGGGACCTTTACAGGACATGTAACCAATGGTCCATTCGCTTTTTGTCGCATGTCCCCGAGCAGCCAGTCGACATCCGATAGGCTGCTCAGCAATGCTCGTGCGCCGATGTAATCGCTGACCTGACCCGCCGTGACGAACAGGTTCAGGGGTCGGCCTTCGCTGTCGCAGATGCGTGCAGCTTGGTATTCATGCCGCCCTTGGTGCGGCCGATCAGTCTTCCACGCCCCCCCTTTTTCACGCCCATGCTGGTCGCTGTCCGGTGAGCCTTCAAGTAAGTGGCGTCGATCATCATAGTTTTCTTTTCGCAGTGCTCGACGGCCAGACCAGCCATCATCCGGGCGAAGACGCCCTTATCGCTCCATCGTTTCCATCGGTTGTATAGCGGTTCCATCGGTTGTAGAGCGTTTTGGGTGGGCCGCCAATTTTAGCCTACGTCGCCCCATCCACGACCAGTCGCCACCATAAGTGCTGACCACGATTGGGCCAAATCTCTTACTGCCGCGGCGAGGGATATGCGTGCTGCGTTTGCAAATCGTTCGGCGTCCAACAGGTCTGGTAAGTTGAGCTCGCCTAATTCAAAAACTTTGCGGCTCAACTGAAGAGTACGATCCCTTGAACGTTGAGCAGCGCGCAATGCGGCCACTTCTCTTTGTTTTCGTGAAAATTCACTTTGAGCTTTTTGCACATCTTCCACCGCGGCCAACACCTGTGCACGCCATTCCAGCTCGGCGGTCGTGGCAGAAATAATTGCCGCATCTCGCCTAGCGCGTAGCGGACCTTGGTTGAGGATGGGGAATGAAAGTGCTGGACCAAAGGACCATTCTGACGAGTTTGCCGCTGTCACTGAGCCAGATAAAGTGACCGATGGGTACAACTGTGCTTCTGCGACACCTACTCCGGCAACTGCGGCAGCTAGACGGCGTTCAGCGGCCAATACATCTGGACGATTGCGGAGCAGATTAGCAGGGACGCCTGTTGACCCTTTGCCGTGGGGATAAGGTTGTGGTGCGCCTGCAATCATCTGTTTAAGCAGCGGCTGAGCTGGTTCGGCCAACAATGTCGCGATTGCAAAAACCCGGGCTTCGAATGCGGATTCAAGCGGAGGGAGGTCGGCAATTGCTGTGTCGAGCTGACCTGCTGATCGGGCAAGATCTAATTCTGACAACGCGCCTTGCTCAACTTGCGCTCTGATCAAGGACTGGGTCCGCCGGAGACTCGCGATATTCTGTCGTGTTAAAGCCAACGCTTCCTGAAAATACCGGGCGTCGATATAGTTGGAAACGACACCGGAAACTAGGGCAAGCCGGACAGTGCCTGCATCAAACTTGGCTGCTTCTACACCCGCTGTCGCGCGCTGTGCGTCACGGCGAACACCACCAAAAATATCGAGGATGTAATTCGCCCCGAACGTCGCACTTTCAGAGGGATCACCTGAAATTGGGTCACCATTGTTTCTCTGCGCCTGTGCATCCAGTCCACCTGAGAACTGGTCAGCGATACCTGTCTGCCTCAGGTCTGTATTTGCGGCTTTGATACGTTGTAAAGCCGTTGCAATATCGATGTTTTGTGTGAGGCCTCGGTCTACCAGCCGGTTCATTTGCCGGTCATTTAGCCGTTTCCACCATTCATCGCGCGCGACTTCTCCGAGAGCCCCGCCACCGCCAATGAATGACGTTTCTAATGGTGTCTTGGGTGGCGTATAATCAGGGCCAACAGCGGTACATGAAACCAATGCCGTGGATGCTAAGATAGAAAGCAGATAGGGACGGTTCATTTGTCATTCCTGTATATTGGATCATCTTTTGGATTTGCGGGGGATTGAGGTGTTTCACTCAACACGCTGTTATGAGTAGCTAAGTATTTAGAAAATATTAGCTTGTATAGAGTTCCTCAGAGCCGTCAAGTTCTAGGGCTGTTTCTCCGGACATACGGTTCATGTCGGTCAGATCCTCTCTTCTAGATCGGCGAGGATCTCTTCGGCGGAGGTGCCGTAAGGCCACGAGTCGGCGAAGCCCGCGTCGGGATCGAAGAGGAACAGATGCGACGTGTGGCCCATCGTGTAACCATCCGG
>NZ_JBIFFJ010000058.1:0-7422 GCF_043556915.1 Sulfitobacter sp. 1A15299
ACCTTCTCGGCCAAGATGATCCGGGCGCATAATGACGCGAATATGCTGTCGATGGGCGCGCGGGTGATCGGCGGCGGTCTGGCGCTCGAGATCGTGGATGCCTTTCTCGATACCGAATTCGAGGGCGGGCGGCATGGCCGCCGTGTCGATATGATCTCGGCCATCGAAGACTGAGGCACCGCCCAGCCTCACATGTAAAAACACCCCGGCGCGTAAAACCGCTCCGGGGTGTTTTCTTTGACGCGGGCGCCCGGCTTAGCCGTTGGCTTCGCGGATCTTGTCGGCAGCGTCCTTGTCGAAGGCAACGCCGTTCTCTTCGAAAAGCGTGTCCAACTCGCCCGACAGCGTCATCTCGGTAATGATGTCGCAGCCGCCGACGAATTCGCCTTTGACGTAGAGCTGCGGAATGGTGGGCCAGTCCGAGAAATCCTTGATCCCCTGGCGCAGACCTTCGTCCGCCAGCACGTTCACGTCGCTGTAGTTCACGCCCATGTAGTTCAGCACCCCGGCCACGCGGCTGGAGAAGCCGCACTGCGGCATTTCCTTGGTGCCCTTCATGAACAGAACCACATCGTTCTTGGTGATCTGTTCCTTGATCTGGCTTGCGGCATCGCTCATGTCATTCGTCCTTCGTATCTGGTTTCTTGAACGCAGCGTGATAGCGCCGCGCATAGGTTTCGTCGTCGGCCCAAGGTTTGACCTCGACCTCGGCCCCGCCGAGGAAAAAGCCGCCCCGCTTCTTGGTCCAATTCGTATGCCCGCGCTCGAGGCTTTCGTTGCGCCGCGCGGTGCTGGCCACGGCATCCAAATCCAGCGCCTCCATCCCCAGCGGCACCTTGCCGGTCTCGGGCCGGGGGGGCTGGCGCTGCGACAGCGGCACATGCCGGCCACGCCGGGTGCGGTGCTGGGCATAGGCGGTGGCGGCGATCCCGCCCACGACTGCCGCAGCGACCCAGCCCCACATCGTTTAGTCCGGGGTCCGGGTGGTCAGCGCCAGCGCGTGCAATTCGCCGTTCGATCCATCCATCTTGCCCTTGAGGGCGGCATAGACGGCGCGCTGCTGCTGGACCCGGTTCATGCCACGAAAGCTTTCGTCGACGACCATGGCCGCCATATGCACGCCGTCATTGCCTTCGACGGTGATCTTGGCGTCCGGAAAGGCCGCGCGGATCAGGTCTTCGATTTCGCTGGCTTGCATGGGCATGGAGTGGCTCCGGCTGTTGTGTGTGCTTGGGCTAGATGTAGTGCCGCTGGCCACGGCGTGCAAGGCGAAGCCGAAGGCCGGATGGCCATTGACCTTTGCCCGCAATGCGACACACTTTGCGCCCTCACGACGAAAGGACGACCGATGGACCGGATCCCCGAACAAGCGCTTGACTGGGCCGAGGCCGGACAGCCCGTGGCCCTTGCCACGGTGGTGGAAACATGGGGTTCCGCCCCCCGGCGGGCTGGCGCGCAACTGGTCGTGGCGGGCGATGGCACGATGATGGGCTCCGTCTCGGGCGGCTGCGTCGAAGGGGCGGTGGTGGTCGAGGCATTGGAGGCGCTGGAAGACGGGCGCACGCGGCTCTTGGAATACGGCGTCAGCGATGGCGATGCCTTTGCCGTGGGGCTGGCCTGCGGCGGCACGATCAAGGTGCTGGTGGAGCCGGTGGGGCCGGATGCGCTCAGCCTTGAGATGCTGCGGGAACTGGTGGCAAGGCGCGCGGCCCGTCAGCCTGTGGCCTATGAGGTGGCGTTGGACGGCAGCGACCGTCGGCTGACAGAGGCGGGGCATGATGACCGCTTTCGCCGTGACCGCTCTGGCGTGGAGGATGAAACCGGGCGGTTCATCGCCATCCACAATCCGCCGTTGCGGCTGGTGATCGTGGGTGCCGTGCATATCGCGCAGCATCTGGTGCGCATGGCGACAGAGGCGGGGTTCGATCCGATCGTCGTCGACCCGCGGGAGGCTTTCGGCTCACCCGCCCGCTTCCCCGATTGCCAAGTGGTGAACGATTGGCCCGACGCCGCGCTGCGTGGGATCGGGGTTGATGCGCGCACCGCCGTGGTCCTGCTGACCCATGATCCCAAACTCGACGATCCGGCACTGCATGTCGCGCTTGGGTCGGATGCTTTCTATATCGGCGCGCTCGGCTCGACCCGGACGCAGGCCAGCAGGCTTGACCGGCTGGCGGAAGCAGGTGTGGCGGCAGAGCAGGCGGCGCGTATCCACGGGCCGGTCGGCCTCGACATCGGCGCGGCCAGCCCGGCTGAGATCGCCGTCTCGATCCTCGCCCAGATGATCCAAAGCCTGCGCCGATCATGAGGTTCGGCTCGGTCCCTTTGAGCGCCGCTTTCGGCGCAACGCTGGCCCATTCTGTGGCCGTCGAGCAGGGGCGGCTGCGCAAGGGCCGCGTGCTGACCCAAGAGGATATCGCGGCGCTTGCCGCGGCGGGCATCGAAGAGGTGATCGTCGCCCGGCTCGATCCCGGCGATATCGATGAGAACGCAGGCGCCGCGCGGCTGGCCCATGCGCTCTGCGGTCCGGGGCTGCGGATGTCGAAACCCTTTACCGGGCGGGTGAACCTACTGGCCGATGGGCCGGGGGTGGTGGTGATGGACCGCGCGGCGCTTGAGGCGGTCAATGCCGTGGACCCGATGATCACGCTGGCCACTGTGCCCCCCTATCAGCAGATGGGCGAAAACGGTATGGTGGCGACGATCAAAATCATCTCCTACGCCCTGCCTGAACGCACAGTCGAAGCCGCCTGTGCGGCGGCGGGAGAGGGCGCCTTGCGCCTCGCGCCGCCCGTGCTGCGCGATGCCACGCTGATCGTCACCGATGTCCCCGGCGGGGCCGGAGACAAGGGCCGCGCCGCGGTGGAGGGGCGGCTGACCGCGCTGAATGTGGCCCTCCGCGATGTCGTCACCGTCCCCCATCGCAGCGCCCCGCTGAGCGAGGCGATTGCCGCGGCGGAGACCGATCTGGTCCTGATCCTCACCGCCTCTGCCACGTCGGACATCAACGACGTGGCCCCCTCCGCCCTGCGCGCGGCGGGCGGCGAGGTGACGCGCTTTGGGATGCCGGTCGATCCGGGCAATCTGCTCTTTCTCGGACAACTCGGCACCCGCGCGGTGATCGGCCTGCCGGGCTGCGCCCGTTCGCCCGCGCTCAACGGGGCGGATTGGGTGCTGTCGCGGCTGGTCTGCGGCATTCCGGTCACCAGCGCGGATATTGCGGCCATGGGCGTGGGCGGCTTGCTGAAAGAGATCCCCACGCGCCCGCAGCCGCGCAACCCCGGCAAAAGCGCGGGCGGCAGCTGAGGCAAAACCTTAAGAAAATATATGTTCTCAACTAGGGTTTGTCGTGCTTAACTGATCTCAACAAGCGTCAGACTGGGAGGAAGAATATGACACAGGTCAAGATGACCGTGAACGGCAAACCCGCGTCGGGACAGGTCGAAGGCCGCACGCTGCTGGTGCATTTCCTGCGCGATGATCTGGAACTGACCGGCACCCATGTGGGCTGCGACACCAGCCAATGCGGTGCCTGCGTGGTGCATGTGAACGGCGATGCGGTCAAGGCCTGCACCATGTTCGCGGTCGAGGCTGATGGCGCCGAGGTCGAGACCATCGAAGGGCAGGCGGCCCCCGATGGCACGCTCAACACCATCCAACAAGCGTTTCAGGATCACCACGGTCTGCAATGCGGTTTTTGCACCCCGGGGATGGTGATGTCGGCGGCGGCTTTACTCAAAGAGAACCCGAAACCGAGCGAGGCCGAGGTGCGCCATTACCTTGACGGCAACATCTGCCGCTGCACCGGCTATCACAATATCGTCAAAGCGATCATGGCGGCCAGCGGCCAAGAGGTCAGCGCGCTGGCGGCTGAGTAACGGCGTCAAGCCGGGCGGGCCGGTGATGGCGGAGGGAGGACCGCCAGAACCGGAGGCCGCGTGACGGATCAGGTGCATCGCACCGCCACCAAACGGGAGGATATTATGCCAAAGGATTTTGAACCGACGAGCGGCATTGGGGCCAGCAGCAAACGGCGGGAGGATGTGCGCTTTCTCACCGGGGCGGGGCGCTATACCGATGACATCAACCTGCGCCGCCAGACCCATGTGTTTTTCCTGCGCTCGGATGTGGCCCATGGGCGGCTGACCGGGGTCGATACCTCTGCCGCCGAAGGCATGCCCGGCGTGCTGAAAATTTTCACCGGCGCGGATTTCGCCGAAGTGGGCGGGATGCCTTGCGGCTGGCAGGTGACCGACAAACACGGCCAACCCATGCAGGAGCCGAAACACCCCGTACTGGCCCATGAGAAGGTCCGCCATGTGGGCGAGCCCATCGCCGCCGTGGTGGCCGAGACGCTGGCGCAGGCCCGCGACGCCGCCGAGGCGATTGTCGTCGACATCGACGAGTTGCCCGCCGTGGTGAACATGAAAGACGCGGTGAAAGAGGATGCGCCCAGGGTGCATGACGATCTGACCAGCAACCTCTGCTACGACTGGGGGTTCGTGGAGGAGAATAAGGAGGCGGTGAACAAGGCTTTCGACGACGCCGCCCATGTCACCACGCTGGAGCTGGTCAACAACCGCCTCGTCGCCAACCCGATGGAGCCGCGCGTGGCCATCGGCGAATACAACCGCTCGGACGGGGAACACACGCTCTATACCACCAGCCAGAACCCGCATGTGATCCGCCTGCTGATGGGCGCCTTCGTGCTGGGCATCCCCGAGCATAAGCTGCGCGTGGTGGCCCCGGATGTCGGCGGTGGTTTCGGCACCAAGATCTTCCACTATCAGGAGGAAGCCTTTTGCACCTTCGCCGCCAAGGCGGTGGGGCGGCCGGTGAAATGGACCTCGAGCCGCTCGGAAGCCTTCATGTCTGACGCCCATGGCCGGGATCATGTCACCAAGATCGAATTGGCGCTGGATGCGGAGAACAATTTCACCGCGATCCGCACCGATACCTATGCGAACATGGGGGCGTACCTCTCGACCTTCGCGCCCTCGGTGCCGACATGGCTGCACGGCACGCTGATGGCGGGTAACTATAAAACGCCGCTGATCTATGTGAACGTCAAGGCGGTCTTTACCAATACCGTGCCAGTCGATGCCTATCGCGGGGCCGGTCGGCCCGAGGCGACCTATCAGTTGGAGCGTCTGATCGACAAGGCCGCACATGAGTTGCAGGTCGACCCGATCAAACTGCGCCGCCAGAACTTCGTGACGGAGTTTCCCTATGCAACCCCGGTGGCGGTGGAATATGACACGGGCGACTACAATGCCACAATGGACAAGCTCGAAGAGATCGCGGACCATGCCGGTTTTGAAGCCCGGCGCCGTGAGAGTGAGGCGAAGGGCAAGCTGCGCGGCTTTGGTGTGAACTGCTACATCGAGGCATGCGGCATTGCGCCGTCGAACCTCGTGGGCCAACTCGGCGCGCGGGCAGGGCTCTATGAGAGCGCCACGGTAAGGGTCAATGCCACCGGCGGCTTGGTCGTGATGACCGGCAGCCACAGCCATGGGCAGGGGCATGAGACCTCTTTTGCGCAGGTGGTGGCCGATATGATCGGCATCGACGAGAATATGGTTGAGATCGTCCATGGCGATACGGCGCGTACACCGATGGGCATGGGCACCTATGGTTCCCGCTCGCTCGCGGTGGGCGGCAGCGCCATGGTGCGCGCGACCGAAAAAATCATCGCCAAGGCCAAGAAGATCGCAAGCCACCTTCTGGAAGCCTCGGAAGGGGACATCGAGTTGAAGGATGGCGCCTTTAGCGTTGCGGGCACGGATAAATCCGTGGCTTGGGGCGATGTGACGCTCGCGGCCTATGTGCCACATAACTACCCGTTGGAGGAGATCGAACCGGGGCTTGAGGAAACCGCCTTTTACGACCCGTCGAACTTCACCTATCCGGCGGGGGCATACGCCTGTGAGGTCGAGTTGGACCCCGAGACCGGACATGTCACGGTCGAACGCTTCACCGCCGCCGATGATTTCGGCAATGTGGTGAACCCGATGATCGTGACGGGCCAAGTCCACGGCGGTCTGGCCCAAGGTATCGGTCAGGCGCTGTTGGAGAACTGCGCCTACGACGAGGACGGCCAACTGCTTAGCGCGTCTTACATGGATTACGCCATGCCGCGCGCAAGCGATTTGCCGTTTTATGACGTGGATCACTCCTGCCAGACGCCTTGCACGCACAACCCCTTGGGCGTGAAAGGCTGCGGGGAGGCGGGGGCAATCGGCTCGCCGCCTGCGGTGGTCAACGCGGTGCTCGATGCCATGCGCTCGGGCGGGAAGGACATCGGCCATATCGACATGCCGGTCAGCCCCGCGCGGGTCTGGGAGGCGATGAATGGCTAAGCGCCTGCTGAAGATTGGTTTGAGAAAAGAGGCGACGCTCGGGCGGCCTCTGGGAAGGATGAAAGATGTATGATTTCGAAGTAGTGCGCCCCGGCAGCGTGGCGGATGCGGTCAAGGCTTTGGGGCAGGAGGATGCGCAACCGCTGAGCGGCGGGCAGACGTTGATCCCCACGCTGAAGGCGCGGCTGGCGATGCCTTCGATTTTGGTATCGCTGGCGGGGATCGATGCGCTCAAAGGGGTTGAGATGCGCGATGGGGCGCTGTGGATCGGGGGTGGCACGACCCATGCCACGGTGATGCGCGAGGCGGCGGAGAGTTACCCGGCGCTCGCCAGCCTCGCCGCAAGGATCGGCGACCCGGCAGTGCGCAACCGGGGCACCATCGGCGGATCGCTCGCCAATAACGACCCTTCTGCCTGCTACCCGGCGGGCGCTTTGGCCAGCGGCGCGACCATTGAGACCGACCGCCGCGAAATTGCTGCGGATGACTATTTCCAAGGCATGTTCACCACCGCGCTTGAGGAGGGCGAGATCGTCACCGGCGTCCGCTTCCCCATCCCTGAAGCCGCGCATTACGAGAAGTTCATTCAGCCTGCCTCGCGCTTCCCGCTTGTTGCGGCCTATGTTGCACGGTTTGGCGATGGGGTGCGCGTGGCGATCACCGGCGCGTCGAACGACGGCGTCTTCCGCTGGACCGAGGCCGAAGCTGCACTGTCGGAGCGGTTCGCGCCGGAGGCGTTGGAGGGGCTAACCCTCGACGCGGGCGATATGATCAGCGATTTGCACGGCAGCGGCGCCTACCGCGCCCACCTTTGCGGCGTAATGACCCGCCGCGCGGTGGCCGCCATCGCCTGATAGCCGATAACACCCCGTAAACCTTTGCCGCGTCCTCCTCGGGGGGCGCGGTATTTTCTTGGGGTAAGCTATTGATATTGGATAGCGGAACCAGCGGCCCCATTATGCGTTGGGTGACAAGCGCTGCCCGAACGGCGTTCCCGTAATGATGAGGACGTGAACATGAAAAACCTACTGAGATCTACGACTTCGCTGGGTCTGAGCCTTGC
>NZ_JBIFFJ010000006.1:0-130397 GCF_043556915.1 Sulfitobacter sp. 1A15299
CCCGCCTGGCGCCCCGCCGTGCGCCTCAGCGCCGCCGGTGAAGGGGGTTCTAAGGCGAGTGGCGCAAAGCCGCAAGCAGAAATTTGAGAAAAGATGATATTTCGGGGAACCTTTCGGCAAGTTGCTGGAATGGCGTGCTAATTTTCCGCAACTAGCACGCCAAAGTCGGGCTCCCCTGCCCTATCAAATCCGATACTTTCACCCCGAGCCCCTAAGACGACCGCGATTCACGGGATCACAAGGCAAAATCGCCGACTCGCAGCGCGGGCCTTACCCCTCCCCTGCGTCCTCCTCCGCCCGACTGAGCGGAAGCGGCTCTTTGAAGGTGAGCGTGCGATAGGGGAAGGGAATTTCCAGCCCTGCTTCATCCAGCGCCCGCTTCACCGAGGTCACCACCTCATCCCGAGACCGGCGCTGTTCGACCGGGGCCGAGCCCGTCCACCAGGTCACCTCGAAGTTGATCGAGGACTCCCCGAACTCCTGCGCAAAAACCTGAATCGGATGCCCCCCCCTGCTCTACCGTTTCGCAGCGCGCGACGGCCTCGGAGATCACCGCCCGCGCTTCACCCAGATCGACATCATAGGCCACCCCGCAGATCACGGTTTGCCGACGGTGCTTTTGATCCGTGCGCACATAGACGGGGTTCTTGAAGAGCATCGCATTGGGGACAATCACCAGCTGACCGTCCGTCTGGCGGATATGGCTTTCCCTGATGGCAATATGGGTGACCTTGCCCTCGATCCCCTCGCATTCGATATGATCCCCCATGCGCATCTCCCGACGAAAGAGGATGATGATCCCGGCGAGGAAATTCTCGAAGACGTCCTTGAAAGCGAAACCGATGGCGACCGACCCGATGCCGAGCCCCGCCAGAATGCTGGCAGGCGTGAGGCCGGGAAAGACGATCACGGCCGCGATCATGATGCCAAAGAGCCAGATGAGGATCGACGTGAGTAGGGTAAAAAGATCCTGAAGGCTTGGGCGCAGCTTGGTATGCGACAGTGTTCTACTGACCAGCGACCGGCCAAGCGCGGCAATGGCCCAAGTCAATATCAATACGATGGTCGCGACAGCGATCTGCGGCAAAAGCGCGATCGTATCCCGCGCCATCTCCATGATCTGGCGCCACATGATTTTGACTGGCTCCACCCTGCCCCTCCTCTGGCTTTTGCTAGATTGCCGCAAAAAGCTGCGGCGAGTGTTAATTGCGCGTCATTCGGCCCGGGGTTCGCTGGCCCTCGGATGACAGAAAGCTAGCTTAGGGCGAGGCGTAATCCACCTATAAAGGAGCTCGGCACAGCCGGCGGCGTGACACCATGGACATCATTCGCATCATCATCGCGATCCTACTGCCCCCTCTTGGGGTGTTTTTGCAGGAAGGTCTGGGAAAGCATTTCTGGATCAACATTCTTCTGACCTTGCTGGGCTATCTGCCCGGGATCATCCACGCGCTCTATATCATCATCAAAAGATGATCGCACGGGAGCACACCAAATAGAAAAAGCGCGCCTCCGCGAAGAGGCGCGCTTTTGCGATCAGTCGGATAGTTTTTCCTTGGCGACGCCGAGGCCCTTTTGCACCTTGCCCTCGGCCTGATCGGCCTGACCTTCATGCTTCAGGTCTTCGTTACCTGTGGCATCGCCAGCTTCTTCTTTCAGCTTGCCACCGATGTCTTTCGCCTTGCCTTTAGCTTGGTCGTCATTTGCCATGGTTGCTCTCCTCTAACTAGGTATCGGGACAACGTTGGGAAGGCGGCGCCTGTTCCGTTGCGGGCGCAGGAAATCACGCGCTTCGAGTGGCGAGGGGTGTGGCCTGTCTGATTTGGTAAAAATGGTGCCCGGGGGCGGAATCGAACCACCGACACGAGGATTTTCAATCCACTGCTCTACCCCTGAGCTACCCGGGCACGGGTCACCTCTTTCGAGGTCGGGTGAGCGGGTTCTAGGACCTGTGGCGCGGGGTGTCCAGCCCCATTTTGCCCTGAAACCCACTTCTTTTCAAAAAACGCAAATTTCCCTGTATTAATGGGGCTTTGCGGGGTGGTCTTGTGCCGCTTCGGCGGCGTCGATGGCGGCTTCCACGTCTTCGGGGTCGCGCGAGGGGACGGCGTAGCTGCCGTTGAACCAGCGGCCCAGATCAATGTCGGCGCAGCGGCGCGAGCAGAAGGGGCGATGCGCCTTGACGGTTTCGGCTTTGCAGATCGGGCAGCTCATTGGCCTGCCCCTGTTAGCACCTCCGCCAGAACCGGGCGGGCGCGTTTGCGTTGCAACTCGTAATGGCCCAGAGGGGTCCAGCCGACCAGCGTCGTATCCACATCGTCGGCGCGGAAAGCGGCGCGCAGGGCGCTTTCAAACGTCCGGCGGTCCTTCTTGGGCATCGGCGCGAGGTCAAGCGTGATCTGCCCGCCCAGCCCGCGCAGGCGCAGGGCACGTGGCAGCGCTTTGGCGCAGGCCATATTCGCTTTCACACCGGCGGCGAGCGAGGCATCATTGCCGGTATTTACATCAACGGCCACCAGCGCGCGCGTCGGCTCCACAAAGATCGACGCGCCGCCCCCCAGCGGCACCTGCGCCAAGGCCACACGGTCGAGCTCTTCCAGAATGCCGTGGTCGTCAAAGCCGCCAGCCTCGGTCACCACCTCGGCAGGCGCGGTCCAGTCGCGCCAGGCAAGTAGATGTGGACCGTCACCTTCGCTCAGCACCTCCATCTGCTGCGCGTCATCATTGGCCACGGTATCCGCCAAGCTCAGCATATTGGCGATATCCTCGGCGATATCCTCGGCATCGGCACCAGCGCAGGAGGACCGCAGGATCAGGCCCAGATCGGCCCCACCCGCAACCTCATGGGCGATTTCCAGCAGCCGGTCGCGCTCTTCCTCGTCCTTGATCGAGCGCGAGATGTTCAGCCCCGGCGCATCCGGCGTCACGATGGCATAGCGCGACTTGAAGAGCAGCTTATTGGTCACCGGGATCGCCTTGCCCGGCTCGGCATGGCCCGAGACCTGCACGAGAATCGTCTGCCCCGGGGCCAGCCCCTTGATCTGGCGCAGAAACGCCGCGCCATCGGGGGTCTTGAGGAACATGCCCCCCTGCCCCTTCACCGGACGATCCGCAACCGCGCGGTACACGGTGCCGACACGCGGCCCGTGGCTGTCGATCAGAAAGTCGTCAAGTTTGCCGTCCACCATCAGGGCGGCGGCTTCGATATCACCGAGATGGTCGAGAATGATCGTACGGCCCTTCATGGCGTCCTTCCGTCAAATGGGTAGCCTGCCGCTTGCAGCAGGTTCGCAGCCTCGGCCAATGGCAAGCCGACGATTGCAGTGAATGACCCGCTGATCCAAGGGATCAACGCGCCCGCGGGGCCCTGAATGCCATAGCCGCCCGCCTTGCCGCGCCAATCGCCGGTGGCGAGGTAGCGGCGAATCTCGGGCTCAGACAGGGATTTCATCTTCACGCTGCTTTGCACATCGCGCTGCCACAGCTTCTCGCCCCGCTTGACGGCGACGGCGGTAACCACCTTATGCCGACGGCCCGACATCAGCCGCAAAAAGGCTTCGGCCTCGGCCTCATCCTCGGGCTTGCCGAGGATGCGCCGGCCAAGCGCCACGGTGGTATCGGCGCAGAGCACGATGTCATCCGCACCCGCGGGGACCGCCGCCACTTTCTCGCGCGCCATACGGGCGCAATAGGGGCGTGGCAGTTCGGCCTTATGGGGCGTCTCGTCAATGTCGGGGGCGCGAATGGCATCGGGGGTCACGCCGATCTGGGCCAAAAGCTCCAACCGGCGCGGCGATCCTGATCCAAGAATGAATTGCATCTTATGGGCCTCTTTGCCTGAGGCCGGCGGCCCGGTCGGGGCCGCGCACGGCCCCGCCTGCGCCGCGCAACGCGCGAACGCGGTGCCGCTTACTTGAAGCGATAGTTGATCCGACCCTTGGTCAAATCATAGGGTGTCATTTCCACCTGAACCTTGTCGCCAGCCAGAACACGGATGCGGTTTTTCCGCATCTTGCCTGCCGTATGCGCGATGATCTCATGGCCGTTTTCCAGCTCGACCCGAAACGTCGCGTTAGGCAGGAGTTCCTTCACGACACCGGGAAATTCGAGCGTATCTTCCTTGGCCATGGTCTCTCCTTGAGCACAAAACCCTCCAAAACGAGGGCGCAGGCTTAAATGGGCGCATTTTCGCGCTTTTTCAAGGGGGATTCAGCGCAAAGCGACGTTTATCGCCTTTCCGTCGCGGCCAATCTGGTCTTGCCAGTCCCTTCGGTTGAGCACGATGCCATCCGCGCGCACCTCGGCGACCTGCGCCAAATCGGCGTCGGCCACGGTCCAGCCGGGGGCGTTGACCTCGCGCAGGCCCAAAATCCCCGTGGGCGGGAAGCCCCGATCCGGGGGGCAGAAAATCCCGCCCGCGCCATAGGATTGGCCAAGGGCGTCGGACCAATCGGCCTTGCCGACGACCGATGACATGGCGGTAATGCACTGATTCTCAAGCGCCCGTGCCATGGAGCCGATGCGCACCCGCCAATAGCCCGCGAGCGTTTCGGTTACACTGGGCACGCAAATCACATCGCATTCTGCCAGCGCGCGGCCCAGCAGGGGAAACTCGCTGTCATAGCAGATGAGAATCCCAATCTTGCCGATCGCCGTGTCAAAGACCTGAAGCGCATTGCCCCCGATCACGCCCCATTCCTCACGCTCAAAACGGGTCATGATCTGCTTGTCCTGCACCCCGACCTGCCCCGCGGGCGTGATCAGCCGGGCGCGGTTCACGGGGCGGCTCTCGGTCGCGGCGGGGCCGGAGCCTGCCACGATATGCACGTTATGCGCGGCGGCGAGTTTCACATGCAGCCGGTCCGCCTCCTCAAGCTTGTCCGACACCGCAAAGAGCGACCGTTCCAAATCGCCCGCCACCTCGGCCCCGTCGAGCGTGGCCAGTTCCATCGCGGCGTATTCAGGAAAAACCAGCAGTTCCGCCCCCTGCACCGCCGCCTCGGCGACCCAATGGGCCAGTTTGTCTTCGTATTGCGCCCATGATGTCAGAACATCGAGCGGATAGGCGGCTGTGGCGATCTTCATTTGAATGGCTCCTAGTTTCCGCGCAGTCTGCGCAGCTTTGCCGCTGGCTTCAAGACAGGCAGCACCGCTTTCATGGAACCGCCCGAGGGGCTGCCGCTTGCTTGGGCAAAGGCTTGACCTGACCTGCCCATGGTTTCACAAGTTCCGAAAGAGATGGGACCATATGCTGAACAAGGGCATCACCCTGCGGGGCATCGAAGTGTTTGAAGCGTTGGCGCGAAGCGGGTCGGTGGCGCAGGCGGCCGAGGCCACGGGGCTCAGCCAGCCCGCCGTCAGCCAGCAGATGCGCAACCTCGAGGCCGCCATCGGCGCGGAACTGGTCGACCACACCCGCCGCCCCATGCGGCTGACCCCAGCCGGGCAGATGTTTCTGCGCCGCGCCGAGCAGGCGCTCGGCGAATTGCGCCTAGCGCAGAGCGAAGTCACGGTGATGGATCTGGCCCATCTGGAGGCGCTGAACCTCGGTGTGATCGACGATTTCGACGATGACCTGACCCCGCGCCTAGCCACGATCCTTGGCGACAGCCTGACCGGATGCCGCTTTCGGATGATCACCGCAGGCAGCAATGAATTGGCCAAGGCGCTGCGCGACAAAAGCCTGCATATGGCGCTATCGGCGCAGATCGACGGGCCGATGGCGGGGGTTTTGGAATACCCGCTGGCCCGCGATCCCTTTATCCTCATCACCCCCGCGGGCACCTCCGCCGACCCCGACGCCCTGCTGCGCGGCGATACCGACCTGCCCTTCCTGCGCTATGCCGCCGATCAGTTGATCGCGCGGCAGATCGAGGCGCATCTTGCATCCGAGGGCCACGACCTGCCCGCCCGTTTTGAGATTGGCAGCCATCTGGCGCTGATGGCCATGGTGGCGCGCGGCATCGGCTGGGCGGTGACCACGCCCTTGGGCTATATGCGCGCCGCGCGCTTCCACGACCGCCTCGCCGCGCATCCCCTGCCCGCAGCGGCACAGGCCCAACCGCCTGCGCGCACCATCTCGCTCTTTGCGGGGGCTGAATGGTCCGGCCCGGTGCCGCGCGACATTGCTCAAACCCTGCGGCAGTTGATGCAGACCCATATGATCGCCCCCGCCATCGCGCAATTGCCCTGGCTGGCCGAGGGCTTTCACCTGCTTGAAGACACGGCCCCGATCGGAGAATAATCCCCCCATGACCAAGATCGTGATCCTCACCGGCGCGGGCATCTCTGCCGAAAGCGGGCTTGAGACCTTCCGCGCCTCCGATGGCCTCTGGGCGCAGCACCGGGTCGAAGATGTGGCCACGCCCGAAGGTTTCGCCCGCAACCCCAAACTGGTGCTCGACTTCTACAACGCCCGCCGCGCGCAGGCCGCCGAAGTGGCCCCCAACGCCGCGCATCGCGCCCTCGCCCGGCTGGAGGCCGAATTGGACGGCGAGGTGGTGGTGATCACCCAGAACGTGGACGATCTGCACGAACAGGGCGGTTCGCAAAAGGTCATGCATATGCATGGCGCGCTCAAAGGCGCGCTCTGCGCCGCTTGCGATCATCGTTGGCCCGCGCCCATGGTCATGGCCCCGGGTGATCCCTGCCCCGCCTGCGGTGCCCCCGCCGCGCGGCCCGATATCGTCTGGTTCGGTGAGATGCCCTATGAGATGGACGCGCTTTTCGATCACCTGGCCGAGGCAGATATCTTTGCCGCCATCGGCACCTCGGGCAATGTCTATCCCGCCGCCGGTTTCGTCGCTGAGGCCCGCCGCGCCGGGGCGCATACGATTGAGTTCAACCTCGAACGTTCCGCCGTGGGCAATCAGTTCGCCGAACATCGCATCGGGCCAGCCAGCCAGACCGTGCCGGAATGGGTGGCCGAGGTGCTTGGGGCGCGCCGCTAATCACCGGCGCGCCACGGGCTGTCAGCGCGGTTCGCTGCGCAGCCCTTTGTAGATCGTGTAACACATCACCAGCATCAGGATCGCAAAAGGCACCCCCGTCGCGGTGACCCCGGCCTGCAGCGCCGACAGCCCGCCGCCGATCAGCAGCACGATGGCGATCAACCCTTCGACGATGCACCAGAAGATGCGCTGCGGCACCGGGGCGTCGATCTTGCCCCCCGCCGTGATCGTATCGACAACCAGCGACCCCGAATCCGAGGAGGTGACGAAGAACACCAGCGCCAGAAGAATCGCGATGGTCGACGCGATCTTGGTAAAGGGAAGCTCATTCAGCATTCCGAACAGCGACAGTTCCGGCGAATAGCTGTCGATCACATTGGCCTTGACCAGCGATGTCTCGGGGCTGGCAAGGATCTGATCGATTGCGATGCCGCCAAAGACGCCCATCCAGATGAAGATGATCAGCGACGGGATCAGCAACACGCAGATGATGAACTCCCGCACCGTGCGCCCGCGCGAGACCCGCGCGATGAACATGCCAACGAAAGGCGCCCAAGAGACCCACCACGCCCAATAGAATGCTGTCCACCCTTCGCGGTAGGAATCATCCTCGCGACCGAAGGGATTGGAGAGCGGGATGATCTCTTGCGTATAGGCCAGCAGACCGGTCCAGAACCCGTCCAGCCCCACCAGTGTAGGCCCGACGAAAAGCACGAAGAGGAAGAACAGGACCGCCACGATCATGTTCACCTCCGACAGGATCTTCACCCCGCCATCCAGCCCGCGCCAGACCGACACCAGCGCCACGGCGGTCACCATCAGGATGATGATCACCTGCACATTGGTCGAAATCTCAAGCCCGAAGGCGAAGTTGAACCCCGCATTGGCCTGCTGCGCGCCAAGGCCCAGCGATGTGGCAAGACCAAAGAGCGTCGCGAAAACCGCCAAAATATCAATGATATGCCCCGGCCAGCCCCAGACCCGGTCACCCAGCAGCGGGTAGAAGCAGGACCGGATCGAAAAGGGCAGCCCCTTGTTATAGGTAAAGAGCGCCAAGGCCAGCGCCATGATCGCATAGACCGCCCAACCGTGCAGACCCCAGTGATAAAAGGTCGCCGCAAGGCCCATGGCGCGGGCAGCCTCTACATTCTCGGGAATGATCGAGCCATCCTCGGCAATCGGCAGGGGCACCCCCAGCGGGCCGGAGACGTTCATATGATACACCGGTTCGAGCACGCCAAAGAACAACAGGCCGATGCCCATGCCCGCGGCAAAAAGCATGGCGAACCACGCCAGATAGGAATACTCCGGCACGGCCTCTTGCCCGCCAAGCCGGACCTTCGAAATCGGCAGGAAAATCAGCGCGATGCAGAACAGAACGAAGATGTTCACGATGATCATGAACAGCCAATCCAGCTTGGTGGTGGCAAAATCACGAACCGCGAGGAAGACCACCCCGGCCTGATCGGGAAAGAGCATGGTCAGCAGCACAAAGGCCACCGCCGTCAGGCCGGAGACCATGAAAACCGGGTTGTGAATGTCAAAACCCAAGGGCCCCAGGGTGCCGTCGATATTGTCTTGGCCAACCTCAAAGTCCGTCTCGATCTCGTTCGTGTCGGGTGGCGTAGTGGAACTGGGCGTGCCGGGTGTGGGGTCAGTCATGAATCCTCCCCTCTTGATGCACTGTCTGACCCCCGCTCGGCAGGTAGCATGGCCAGAACAACAATTGCCGGAAGATCAATTAGCGCGCCGCTCCAAGGTTTCCCGAATAAAAACATGCCCCTACGCAAGAAAATTACCCCGGGCCGCCACGGCCCCATCTTCCGATAAGCAGAAAACCCTAACAAATTCCTAAGCCCAAAACGAAAAAGGCCCCAATCCTTTCGGATCGAGGCCCCAATCTCTATGCGGTAAGCCTTAGCTCAGCACATCGGCGGTCGCGCTGGATTTCGCGATGGCCTTTTTGATTTTCAACGCGTTGTCGGACAGTTCAACGTCCTTGGCTTTCGCCAGGAACTTGTCCAGACCACCGCGGTGGTCAACGCTGCGCAGAGCTGCGGCAGAGATGCGCAGCTTGAACGCGCGGCCCAATGCTTCGGACTGCAACGACACGTCGTTGAGGTTCGGCAGGAACCGACGGCGTGTACGGTTGTTGGCGTGGCTTACGTTGTTGCCCGTCATCGGGCCTTTTCCGGTCAATTCGCAACGGCGCGACATGGGTTCATCCTTTTGCTGTTGTGTCTTTCCAGCGATCCGGAAACACACATAACGTGGGGGCCGCGCAGAGCCGACCCTGAATTGGTTCGCTGGCTTTAAGGGGAATCGCGGTAGCCGTCAACCCGGTGCGCGGGACTTGGCCATATTTCCTGCACCCGCCGCCAATCGCGTCAAGCGCAGCTGCCACGCCCTGCCCCCGCTACGCTGGTTTTTGCCATCGACGCCAGAGTTTCCTTTGCATCCCTCCGACGGATTTGCGATGCAGACGCATGACCATACAGATGCGCGCCCTCTTCGTTCACCTTTTCACTGCCACCGGAGCGGTGCTGGCGATGCTCGCCATGCTTGCCGCCGTGGAAGAGAAATGGGACCTCATGTTCCTGTGGCTGGTGATCGCCTTTTTCGTTGATGGGATCGACGGGCCATTGGCGCGCAAATATGACGTGAAGACCAACGCGCCCGAGTTCGATGGCGTCTTGATGGATCTGATCATCGACTATCTGACTTACGTCTTCATCCCGGCCTTCGCGCTTTTCACCTCGGGACTGATGGATGGCTGGAGCGGCTGGGCGATGATCATTATCATCACCTTCGCCAGCGTCATGTATTTCTCTGACACGCGGATGAAAACAAAGGACAATTCCTTTAAAGGTTTCCCCGGCTGCTGGAACATGCTGGTGCTGGTGCTCTTTGCCTTGCAGCCCCAATGGTGGGTCAGCCTGATCGTGGTCACCATCCTTGCCGCGGCGATGTTTCTGCCGATCAAATTCGTCCACCCCGTTCGGACTGAGCGTTGGCGTCCCGTGACGCTGCCCATGGCGCTGGCATGGACCTTCTTTGCGGGCTGGTCCGCTTGGGTGAACTTCCACCCCGAAAGCTGGGCGCATTGGGGTCTGGTGATCACCTCTGTCTACCTGATCTGCGCCGGCGCCGCGCAGCAGTTGATCCCGTCGGGCGACGACTGAACCCGCCTTAGTCCCTCAAATCAACAGCCCCGCCGCGCCTTCATGGCGCAGCAGGGCGACCTTGGTCTCCACCCCACCCGCGCCGCTGAAACCAGTAAGCCCCTTGGCCCCCATAACGCGGTGACAGGGGATCAGGATTGGGATCGGATTGCCGCCACAGGCCCCGCCCACGGCTTGCGCGGGCACGGCGAGATCACGGGCAATCTCGCCGTAGGTGCGGGTGTGACCGAAGGGAATGGCCGCGATGGCGGCGCAGACCGCGCGTTGGAAGTCACTGCCGGTGACGCGCAGCGGCAGGTCAAAGCGCTGACGCTGGCCTGTCGCATATTCGTTAATCTGCCTCAAAGCGGTGTCGAGCAATTCCGAGCGGTCTTGCCCCGCCGCCTGCCCCCAGCCGAGCACCGTGATCGCGCCGTCTTCTTCAGTGACGGTCAGATCGCCGAAGGGCGTGGAGAGGGAGGCTTGTTTCATCGCCCCATTCTGCGTCAGAAATCACGCCTGCGAAAGAGCGCTGAGGGCATCGCCCTCCCTGGGGGCGATACGCCCGATCTGGCGGGTGTGGACTTGCAAGAGACGCTAAAGGGGCGAATTGCGCAAACGCCGCAAAATCGCCCTCCGGGGGGAGGGATGGCGATGCCCGTGGTGCCCACGGGCGGGGCATTGGCGACCTGACAAACAAGAACGGGCGCCGGTTCCCCGACGCCCGTTCGATCACTCTCTTAGAAACCCTCAGGCTTCCACCAACGCCTCGCGCACAGCCTCATCACAGCGCCCGCAGACACCGGGGTATTCATGCGTGCCGACATCCGGCAGCACCTTCCAGCAGCGCTCGCATTTCGCGCCCTCGGCCTTTTCAAAGACCACGGCCACGCCATCGGTCTCGGGCATGCGGAACGCCTCGGCCGGCGCCGGATCGCCGGTCACGGTGATGTCGGAGGTGATGCTGACATCTTCGAAGGACACGCTCTCCAACGCCTCCCGCTGCGCCGCGTCCTCGACATGTACCACCGGTGCCGCCTCAAGCGACGCGCCGATCACCTTCTCTGTCCGCTGCACCTCGAGCGCTGCGGTCACCACGCGGCGTGCGGCGCGGACCTTGGCCCATTTCGCCGCGAGTTCCGGGTTCAGCCATGCTTCGGGCGTCTCGGGCATGTCGACCAGATGCACCGAGGAATCGTCGCCCGGGAAGCGCTCCAACCAGACTTCTTCCATGGTGAAGACCAGCACCGGCGCCAGCCATGTGGTCAGACGGTGGAAGAGGATATCCAGCACCGTGCGCGCGGCACGGCGGCGCAGGGTGTCGCCATCGCAATAAAGCGCGTCCTTGCGGATATCGAAGTAGAAGGCCGAAAGATCGACCGTGGCAAAGGTGAAGACCGCTTGGAACACGCCCTGGAAGTCGAAACGCGCGAAACCGTCACGCACCACCTTGTCGAGTTCCGCCACCCGGTGCAGCACCCACCGCTCCAGTTCCGGCATCTCAGCCGGGTCGACGCGGTCCGCCTCGGAAAAGTCACTCAGCGCGCCCAGCATGTAGCGCATGGTGTTGCGCAGGCGGCGATAGCTGTCGGCCACGCCTTTCAGGATCTCATCCCCGATCCGCTGGTCGGCGGTATAGTCGGTCTGCGCCACCCAGAGCCGCAGGATATCCGCGCCATACTGCTGCACGATCTTCTCGGGCACGATGGTGTTGCCGATCGACTTGGACATCTTCATGCCCTTGGCATCCAGCGTGAAACCATGGGTCACCACGTTGCGATAGGGCGCGCGGCCCGTGGTGCCGACAGATTGCAGCAGCGAGGAATGGAACCAGCCGCGATGCTGGTCGGTGCCCTCCATGTAGACATCGGCGATGCCGTCTTCGGTCCCGTCCTCACGGTCGCGCAGGGTGAAGGCATGGGTCGAGCCGCTGTCGAACCACACGTCGAGGATGTCGGTTACCTGATCGAACGCCGCCGGGTCGACGATGCCCTCGAGGAAGCGCTCCTTGGCACCTTCCGCATACCAGGCATCCGCGCCTTCGGCCTCGAAGGCCTCCACGATGCGCTGGTTCACCTCTTCATTGCGCAGCAGGAAGTTCTCATCCGTCGGCGCCACGCCCTTGCGCACGAAACAGGTCAGCGGCACACCCCAGGCGCGCTGGCGGCTCAGCACCCAGTCGGGCCGCGCCTCCATCATGGAATAGAGCCGGTTGCGGCCGGATTTCGGCACCCAGTTGACTGTGTCGATGCAGGTCAGCGCGCGTTCGCGGATGGTCTCGCCGTTCTGGTCCAGCCCGTCGCCCACTTTCTTGTCGATGGCGGCGAACCACTGCGGCGTGTTGCGGTAGATCACCGGCGCCTTGGAGCGCCAGGAATGCGGGTAGCTGTGCTTGATCTTGCCGCGCGCGAGCAGGCCGCCGACCTCGACGAGCTTGTCGATGATGGCGCTGTTGGCGTTGCCTTCCTTGCCGTTCGGCTTGAGGATCGCCTTGCCGCCGAAGAAGGGCAGATCGTCGCGGAAGCGGCCATCCTCCATCACGTTGTAGGTGATGACCTGCGGCAACATGCCGAGGTCGCGGTAAAGCTCGTATTCCTCCAGACCGTGGGACGGCGCGCAATGCACAAAGCCGGTGCCCTCGTCCGAGGTCACGAATTCGGCGGCGCGGAAGTCCCGGAGATCGTCCCATTCGCCATTCGCGCCCTCGGCCCCCGCAAAGGGGTGCTGGAGCGAGACCTTGGCCAGTTCGTCATTGTCGACGCCGCGCACACGCTGCCACATGCCATCTTCGAGCCGTGCGCGGCCCAGCACATCGGCGGCCAGATCGTCGGCCAGAAGGTAACGGTCGCCCACATTGGCCCAGCATTCGTCCGGCGTGGCGGTGACCTCGTAAAGGCCATAGGAGATCCCCTCGCCATAGACCACGGCCTTGTTCGAGGGCATGGTCCAAGGCGTGGTGGTCCAGATCACCACCTTGGCGCCGTCGAGATCGCTGTCGGTGCCGACGACGTTGAACTTCACCCAGACGGTAAAGCTTTCCTTGTCGTGGTACTCGACCTCCGCCTCGGCCAGCGCGGTCTTCTCGACCGGCGACCACATCACGGGCTTGGAACCTTGGTAGAGCGTGCCGTTCATCAGGAACTTCATGAATTCCTCGGCGATCACCCGCTCGGCGTGGAAATCCATGGTGAGGTAGGGGTTTTCCCAATTGCCGGTGATGCCGAGGCGCTTGAATTCCTCGCGCTGCACATCGACCCATTTGGCGGCGAAGTCGCGGCACTCGGCGCGGAACTCGTTGATCGGCACCTGATCCTTGTCGCGGCCCTTCTTGCGGTATTGCTCCTCGATCTTCCACTCGATCGGCAGGCCGTGGCAATCCCAGCCGGGGATGTAGCGCGCGTCATAGCCCATCATCTGATGGCTGCGCACGATCATGTCCTTGATCGTCTTGTTCAGCGCATGGCCGATGTGCAGGTTGCCGTTCGCGTAAGGCGGACCATCATGCAGCGTGAAGGGCTTGCGCCCCTCTTTCTCGCGCAGGCGATCATAGACGCCGATCTTCTCCCACCGCTCCAGCCAGCCGGGCTCGCGCTTGGGCAGTCCGGCGCGCATGGGGAAATCGGTCTTGGGCAGGTTCAGCGTGGCTTTGTAGTCGGGGGTCTCGGCGCACATGGGGGGCGTCCTTCAGGCATTTGGGGGTGTTTCGATCTCGGTCGGTGCGAATGGCTCAAGCACCTCGGCCCGGCGTCTCAATTGCTCAGAGCGCCGGGAATATAATTCGAATAATGATCGCGGTGAGGCGTGTCATGCGCCCGCTTATAAACAGCCCCCCCTGCCCCGACAAGCCCCGGAAGAGGCGCGACAATCAGGGTGGAAAACGCTACCTAAAACGCAGGCCGCCGAACTTAACATTTTTTATGATCCCCGGCCTTCGCTTGAATTTTTCGGCGAAAACAGCATCATAGGGCATTCGACAGAGCTGAATTCACGCGGACCCTGCATCGTGGCTACCGCGTTATTTTTAATGGGCGGAAAGACCTGCGTGTGACGATTAAAGACACCTTTTATCACGACATGTCCGTGAAGCCTGCGGGCATGGTAGACCACCTGAGCGGCGCGCAATGGGCCAAACTTGCCCCGCTGATGACCCAACACAAGCATTTCACGGCCGGAAGCGTGGTCAGCCGACGGGGCGATTTACTGCATCACAGCCTGCTGTTGCTGGATGGGTTGATCGCGCGCAGCGTGCCACGCGGACAGCGCGCCCGCAGCACCTTCGTCGCCCTCCAATTCCCCGGGGAGTTTGTCGATCTGCACGCCTTTCCGCTGAAACAACTCGACCACGATGTCATCTCGCTGACCGATACACGGGTCGCCATCATCTCGCACGAGCCGCTGCGCGAATTGCTTAATGGCGATGTCGAGATGGCGCGGAAACTCTGGCTAATGACCTTGGTCGATGCCTCCATCCATCGCCATTGGGTGATGCGCAACAGCGCCATGCGCGCGCTGGCGCGGGTGGCGAATTTCCTGAGCGAATTCGACGCCCGCATGACCGCCGCCTATGGAATGGAGCGTCAAAGCCTGCCCTTCAACCTGCGCCAGACCGATATCGCCGATGCCACCGGCCTCACCTCGGTCCATGTCAGCCGCACCCTGCGCGAGCTGCGCGAACATGGCTGTTGTGCCGTGACGGGCGGCAAGCTGCTGATCCACGACCGTGCGGGGCTGCATAAGGTCGGCCAGTTCGAGCCTGCCTACCTCTATATGCCCCAAGCGGAAGCGGCGCTTTAACCCGCCTCTGCTAGAGGCTGCGGCGCATGTTCCACCTGCAAGGCAATCGCCGGGTAGGTTTTACGCGGCAGGGCAACACCCTTTTGCGCCCGGGCGGCATGGTAGAGCCGTTCGAACTTCGTCACCATCGCCTGCGCATCAAAGAGCCGTGCCACACGGGCGCGGGGCACTTCGGCGGCGATATCGCGCGCGCGCAACAAAGCACCCGCCAAGGCATCCGCGCTATCCTCTACCGCGATGACACCCGCCTCGCCAAGCACCTCCTCAACCGCGCCATGCGGGGTCGCGGCGACAGGCAGCCCCGTCGCCATCGCCTCCACCGCAGCAAGGCCAAAAGGTTCCTCCCACTGCGGAGTGAAGAGCGCCACCGAGGCCCGCCCATAGGCCGCCCCAAGCGCCGCCGTTTCCAGATGCCCGACATAGGCCACATCGCCATAAAGATGCGGTCTTACCATATCGTTAAAGTAATCCTGATGCTCGACCACCCCATAGATGCGCAGGGGCACCCCGGCGATCTGCGCCGCCTCTGCCGCCAGATGGGTGCCCTTGGTCGGGGTGATCCGCCCGGCCCAAACGGCGCTGCCATCCCCCGCCCCGCCTTGAGGCCATTCGTCAAGGTCGATCCCGTTGTGCACCACATGCGCCGTCTCGGGCGCGCCCTCGGGCCACCAGATGCCCCGCTGTCGGGCCGAGACGACGGAGGACAGATGCCAAGGCGCCGCCCCATCCGTCAGCGCGCCGTGCAGCACTTTGAAGGGCGGGATATGCAGCGAGGTCACCATTGGCAGGCGCTCCGCCCGCGACAGGCGCGGCAGGAAGCGGTGCAACGCGTTATTGTGCACCACGTCAAAGCCGCCCTCCAGCAAGAGCCGCGCGGCGCGGGCATAGCAGGCGTCGAGATGGTCGTTCAGCGCATCGGTGCCGTGAAAGTCATGCCATGGAAAACGCGCGTCGTAATGCGCGTCACAGACCGGCAGCAGCTTCACCCCCGGCGGCAGGCTCGCAGCACTGTCCCCGCTGGCCAATAGGGTCACCTCATGGCCGCGACCGGCCAGGATCCGGGCTAGCCCGTGGGTAAACGCCTCCATCCCGCCCTTGAAGGGGGCGGCGATGGGATGGCGAATATGGCCGACGATGGCGATGCCTAGGGTCATTCCGCCGCAATCCGCTCTTCGCCGCGCAGATAGCGCAGCACCCGCGCGGTATTGGCGTAAGGCTGGTCCGACTGCTGCTCGCAAAGCGCGAAGTCATCTGCATCCGGTTCACGCAGCTGCACCAATGCATCGCCATCCGTCCCCACCAGCCCCATCAGGCGAAAGGCGGTGAGCCAATGGTTCATGGTCCGGTGGCCCCATTTGTCGGCGAAAATCTCTGTATTGCGCAGGATCGAGGGGATGTGGTGGATCGGCGGCATGCAATGCGGGTGGTGCTGGTGAAACACCTTCGCGCCCTTCGCCCAATGGATCGGCACGCCGCGTTCGTCCAACTCTCGGCCAAAGTCCGTATCCTCCCCCCCATAGCCGGTGTATCGCTCGTCAAACCCGCCGGAGCGGTCCCAATCTTCGCGGTGGATGGCAAAGTTGAGCGACCAGAAACAGCGGTAGTCATTGCAGCGTTTCAAGCCTTCGGCGGGCGGCCCCTGACGGTCGGAATGGCGCACGGCCACGGCCTCCAGTTTGGGATAATTCCAACCTTCGGTGGCGGTTCCCGCCGGGAGGTAGTTGACCTCGCCCATGATCAGCCCGTTGCCCGGCACCGCATAGCCCATATAATCGGCGATCAGTTCCGGCGCCGGAATGCAATCCACGTCGAGGAAGACCAGACAGTCGCCCGTGGCCTCTGCCGCGACGGTATTGCGCGCGCGCGACAGCGGGAGCTCTTTGCCTGTCACCTGAACCTGCCGGATCGGGAAATCGGTCTGCGGCAGGTCGTCGTAAAGCCTGTCCTGCATGACCCCGATCACCAGTTCATCCGGCTGCCGGGTCTGACGGGTCAGGCCAAGGATCACATTGCGCAGATGCGCCGCCCGCCCGCGCGCAAGCGTCAGCGCGCTAACTGTGGTATTCTCAGGCACGGATGGGGTGAACGACGTCATGTAAGTCTCCGGTATCTTTAGTTGTTTCTGATAGCAGCTGGTCGGTAAGGCCGATCAGCCAATTGGCCGTCTCTGTCGCGGCATCCTCGTTGACCAAGGCCCGTTGCAAGGCCGGGTCATGGGCATCGAAGGTAGTTTGGATCGCGCGGCGCCACGCTGCGGCGGACGAGGGGAAATGCGGCAGGTGATGCGCCGCCCCCG
This sequence comes from Sulfitobacter sp. 1A15299, assembly GCF_043556915.1. NCBI lineage: Bacteria > Pseudomonadati > Pseudomonadota > Alphaproteobacteria > Rhodobacterales > Roseobacteraceae > Sulfitobacter > Sulfitobacter sp. 1A15299. The sequence continues at coordinate 17,202 of NZ_JBIFFJ010000006.1, forward strand.
CCCGCGCCAACGCCTCGGCCTTTTCGACCTGTTCGTCGAAATAGCGCCACTCCGGGACGGCGAGCCACGGGGTCTCTGCCGCAAGGATCTGGTGGCAGGTGGTGTTCCCGGTCGAAGCCACGACCATATCCGCAGCCGCCAGATAATCCGCCGCGTTCTCGACCCATCCGTGATGGCGCAGGTTGGCGGGTTCGGTGGCGTGCCAATCGCGCGCCATGCGCCCGATGGTGATGAAGGCCGTCTCAGGCATTGCCCGCGCCGCGATGCCGAAAGGCGCAGAGGCGAACCCCGTGCCGCCCCCGCCCGACATGACCAGCACCATGCGCTGCTCTGGCCCGACGCCAAGCCTTTCTCGCAACTTGGCACGCCGCGCCGGATCGGGGCGTTTCACATCGACGCCCAAGCCTCCGGCGAAATGCGTCTTGGCCATATGCCGCGCGGGCCAGTCCGGCTGCGCCAGCGCCTTGGCGGCGGGGCAAAGCAGACCGACCGCCCCATCATAGGCCGCCTGATGCCCCGGATCACCACGCTGGCCGTGTTGCAGCACCTTTACATGCGGCACCGAACAGATCCGCGCAAGCTGCGCCACCTCTGCCGAGACATCGCTGATCATCAGCACCGGATTGGCGCTGGCAAACCAAGCGGCCAGTTGCGCCATGGCCTGCCGAATGCCGGGCCAGCCAAGCGGCGCGCAATGCACCGTATCCGGAGCGCTGGTGGTGTCGTTGATGTCCTCGGCCCCTGTCGCCTCGAAAAGCGATGGCAGGGTGATGACCTCCACCGCCCGGGTGAAGGCGGGGAAAATGTCCGGTTTCGCGCAGAAGACAGTCACCGGCTGGCTTTCGGGCAGCGCGTTGACCACGGCGGCGCAGCGCTCCGCATGGCCCCGGCCTTGATGGTGGACGAAGTAACCGATGGGCCGCGTCATTGCGCCACCATCTTCACGGGCGGTTCCATCGCGTTGAGGGCGAAGCCAAAGGTCTCGAGCCCCTCCAAGACACCGGCGGCGTGCGCCGCGCGCGCGTGGTAGAGCCGTCTGCCACTCAGACGTTCGCGCAGCCCATCCATCGCATTGCCCACCAAGATGCCCCGGCCCGGGCCATCCTCCACCGCCTGCAACATGTCGAAATCATTGCCGCTGTCCCCGGCCACCACGACCCGGTCCATCGGCATGCCCAACCGCCGCGCGGCGGCACAGACCGCAGGCCCCTTGCCCGCCGCCAAGGGTAGAACATCGATCAGCCGCCCATGCGAGGCGACGATCTGTGCCGCCGCACCACGCCGGGCCAAATGCCGCTCCAACCGGCGCGCGGTGCGCGTGTCGCCGAAACCGCTAAGCTTCCACCGCCGCTGCTCAACCGGCGCTTGCCAGTTAAAGCCGAAGTCCTTCAGCGCCCGCTCCACTCGGGCACGGTCCCACCCGGTGTCGAGCTTTTGGGCGAAACGCTCATCCAGACAAAGCCGCCCCTCGGCATCGGGAAGATAGACCTCGGTCCCGACAGAGGTGATAAAGACACGCGGGGCGGGCAGGTTCCAATCGCGCAGGATGCGGCGCGCCTCGGGCAGGCTGCGCCCCGTGGCCACGGCAAAAAGCGGGCGGTCGCGGGCGATCCATGCGTTGAACAGGGCCGCGGATGGGGCGCAGCCCGTCAGCGTGTTGTCGATATCGCTGGCCAGCAGCACCGGCGCGGGCGTTGTCATCGGCGCGGCGTGGCGGATATCCTCGCAGATGTGCTGCACTTCCTCGGCCCATTTCGACCAGTCGTAGCGCCCGACATGAGCGCGCCCGGCTTCCGATGCCGCGGCCCAGAATGCGCGATCGTCCAACAGCTTCAACAGGGCCGTCTCGATGGCCGTATCATCGCAAGGCGGCACACAGAGACCATGGCCAAGGTCCGCCACGATATCGGCAGGCCCGCCTTCGCGCGTGGCCACCACCGGCAGGCCATGCGATGCCGCCTCCAACATGGTCAGGCCAAAGGGCTCATGCAGTGCGAGGTTGACGAAGACCCCGCCGGTTTGCGCCGCGCGGTCATAGAGGGCGGCCACATCGCCCTGCGTATGGCGCGGCGGCAGCGCCACTTTGCCACGCAGCTTCGGCACCTCCAACGTCTCTCGCAGGCGGGACAGCTCCGCGCGCGCCTCTGCATTCGCCTGAAGCGCATCGCCATGCTGACCGGCAAGGATCACAAGGTTCGCCCGCGCCTGCAAAGCGGGGCTTTGCGCATAGACCCGCGCCAAGGTCGTAAGGTTTTTGCGGGCCACGGGGCGCGCCACGGCGAGCAGCGTGGGGCGGTCGGGGTCGCTCAACCGATCAGCCAAGAGCGCACGGCCTGCCCCGGCCTCAGTCGGGCGGCGCAGCGACACGCCCGGAGAGACGCGGTGCACCCGCGCCTGCGCATCCGCCCCATAGGCTGCGACCTGCACCTCGGCCTCATCGCGGGAAGAAAGCACCACCGCATCCGCCTCCAACAGCGCGCGCCGTTCCGCCGCGACGCGGGCGGCGTCCACCTCGGCCCCCGATTTGCTCAGGGCCAGCGAATGCGGGGTATAGATTACCGGCATGCCGAAACGCGCCCGTGCTGCCAGCGCCAATTGCGCCGCATCGGCGAAATGCGCGTGGATCACATCCGGCAGCCGTTTGGCCCGCGCCAGATCCTCTAAAAACACCTCGACCAGCGCGGGAATCTCCGCGGCGAGGTTTTCCTTGCTGAGATATCCCCGCTCCGCTGTCCAAAGCCGCCGGATCGACAGGCCACGGCTAACTTGCTGATCGGTCTGGGCGTGTACGGCACCAAGGGTCGGTTCATCGAATGCGCGGGTCACGATCTGCACCGCATCCACATCCCCCCGCGCCGACTGCGCGTGGGCCGCCCCCAAGATATAGGCGATGTGACCGCCGGTGTCTTCAGTCACACCGTAGTTAACAGATGGCGCCGTGAGGCAGCCCCCGAGGGCAATGTGACAAATGAACATGTATGGATCTCCTTATGCAGGGGTGACCCCCTCACGGCCCATCCGTTCCGATAACAAATGTTAATGCATACATTTGTGGACAGGGGGCATGACCGCCCTAGGTGCCTGCCACTGAACCCCGCCTCTCTCCTCAATCAGAGCCACCCCGATGCCCACAGAAATCCCCCCGCGCTACCTGTTCATCGGCGGGCTGCACCGCTCTGGCACCTCGCTGGTCAATCGCCTGGCCAATGCCCTGCCCGGCGCGGGCGGCATCACCGGATCGGCAGCGCCCGAAAATGAGGGGGTCTATCTGCAAGGGGCCATCCCCCATACGGCGCAATCCGGGCGGCCCATGCATTTCGCGACCAACCCAGAGGAACATCTGACCGAGGCGCATCCGCTCAACAGTTTGGAGACGAAGACCCGGCTGACGCAGGATTGGGCGCCGTGGTTTGCCCCGAACCTGCATTGGCGGGTCGAGAAATCGCCGGTGAACCTGACCCGCATGCGGCTGATGCAACAACTCTTTCCCATGTCGCAATTCATCGTCGTCCTGCGCCACCCCGAGGCTGTCGCCGCCTCGGTCGTGTCATGGGTCGATGCGCCGGCGCAGGCGTTGATCGACCACTGGATCGCGGCGCAGGCGCAGATGCTGGATGACCTGCCCTATCTGCATGCGGTGATGGTCCTACGATACGAGGATATCGTCGCCGATGCCCCCCGCGCCCTGCGCCGGATCGCGCGTTTCGTCGACCTGCCCGAGGCGGCATTGCCCGAAGGTATCGCCGATGGAAACCGGACCTACGCCGGGGCCACGCAGATGACGACGGCACAGGCGGGCGAGGCTGCGCAGTGGGGCTACGCCCCCGGCTTGCAGGTCGCCCCTTGGCCCGGCCTGATCCAGCACCCCCTGCGCGCGGTGCGGGAGGCGGTCGACGCGGCCTGACCGGTTAACCGTCGCCCAGCACGCCGGTCAGCGCGCGTTTGATGATGCCCCGCACGCCGGGGCGTTTTTCGCGGGCAAAGGGCAGCGGGCGGCAAACCTCGATCGCGGCCACGCCAACGCGGGCGGTCAGCGCCCCGTTCACCAGCCCCTCGCCGAAACGGCGGCTCAGCTTGGCGACGATGGACCCGCCCAAGAGCGGCTCTATCAGATCATCCCCCACGGCCACGGCCCCCGTCGCCACCAGATGCGACAGCACCGCCCGGGTCAGCCGCCACGAGCCGAAAAAACCCGACCGCCCGCCGTAGATTTCCGCGATGCGTCGGATCATCCGCAGGTTGCTGCTGAGGGCGGCGGCGACATCTGCCAGCGCCAGAGGCACCAGCGCGGTGACGGCGGCGACCTGCCGGGCAGCGGCCTCGACCTCACGCGTGGCGGCACGGTCCAGCGGGGCCAGAACCTCGCTCTCGGCCAGCCCCAGAAGCGCTTCGGCATCGAATTGGTCGCCGCGCAGCTCCGTCAGCCGGTCGCGGCCCCAGCGGGTATCCTCGCGGTGCTTGTAAAGCGCCTCAAGCCGGTCCGTGACACTGCGCGCGGCGGTCAGATCCCCCTGCGCCAGCGCTTGACCCGCGTCATGGCGCAGCCCGTCGAGCCGCGCGAGCCGTCCAAAGGCCGCCATTTCGCGCAGCGACAGCAACAAGAGGACCAGCAGAAACGCCCCGATCAGCAGCGTCATCGCCCAGCCGAGCAGCGGGTAGCGCGCCATCAGGTCTGTCACGAAGGTCCAAGCCGCGATCGAAACCAGCGCCGTGACCAATGCCCCCGCCAGCGCCCAGAACAGCCGCACCAAGCGCGACGGTTTGCGCGCGGCAAGCCGGGCGGCGATCTGCATCGCTTGGCCCTTGGGCGGCGGAGCCTCGACGTCCAACTCGGGCACGGCGGGCGCATCGGCGACCGAGGGCTGTGGCTTGGCGTCTTCTTCGAGGTCGAACAGGATCGGTCCGCGGGCCATCAGGCGGCCTCCCTTTGCCAGTGCAATGTCAAATCGGGCAGCCCTTCGTCATTGGCACTGCCATCGCCGCGTCCGGTCTCGGCGAACCCGTGTTGGCGGTAGAAGGCGATGGCCTGCGCATTGGCTTGAAAGGTCCAACAGGTCAGTGACTTATGCCGCGTCTTTAACGCGCCCAAAAGGGCCGAGCCGATGCCCTGCCCCCGGGCCGATCGCGCCACGAAAAGCGCATCCAATGCGCCGCGCTGACAAGCCGCGAAACCGGCGACGCGGCCCTCCCGCTCGGCCACAGTGACCCAGCCCCGGGCGATCATCGCATCGGCATGGGCGATATCCTCGGCGCCGGTATGAATGCGCGGCAACCAAGCGGTGTAACGGGCGAAATCGCTCATGATGCCGCCCACGGCCCCCGCGTCGAGCGGCTGCGCCGGGCGCAGGGTGGCGGAGCGTGTCACAACCGCGCTCACAGCCGATCCCCAATCAGGAATTCCGCCGCGCGGTCGAGCCGGATATGCGGCGGCCCGTCGCCGGGGCGCAGGTCCAACACTGCCGGGGCAAAGCGCATGATCTGATAATCCGCCCCCAGCCATTCCTGCGCGCCCTGCCGCGCGGGGGTCAGGAGATGGGCCGGGTCTTCGGGGAGTTCACCGGGATAGAAGGCCGCTCGCCGCCCGCGCGTCTCATCCTCGTTCAAGAGCGTCCCGCGCACCACGTCAAGCGGCTCTCCCCCATGGGTCATCACGTCTTCGGTCGTGGCGCGCAGGCTGGCGATGGCCATGGCCCGCGTGCCCGCGCCCGCATATTGCGCCCGGTCCCGCGCCTCGCGGATCAGCGCCTGCATGATACCGCTCAGCCGGGGATGCTGGCTGTGGTGCAGATGGTCGGCCTTGGTCGCGGCAAAGAGGATTTTCTCAACCCGTTTGCCCCGCAAGAGGGTGGTCAGAAAGTTGTTCGTTCCCGGCCGGAACGCGCCCAGAATATCGGCCATGGCGCCGCGCAGGTCTTCGACCGCCTGCGGCCCTTGGTGGATCGCGCCAAGCGCGTCAACCAGCACCACCTGCCGGTCGATCCGCGAAAAGTGATCGCGGAAGAAGGGCTGCACCACCTGTTTCTTATAGGCCTCGAACCGCCGCGCCATTTCGCGGATCAGCGATTTGCGCGGCGCGCCTTCCGATCCCGGCAGCGGCGCAAAGGTCAGCACCGGCGATCCGGCGAGATCACCGGGGAGCAGGAACCGCCCCGGCGTGCAGTCGGAATAGCCCTTGGCGCGGGCGGTTTGCAGATAGTCGGCAAAGCTGTCGGCAAGCCTGCGGGCGGTGGTCTCCTCCAACTCGGCATGGGGGTCGGTCTGCTCGGCCAGCGCGCGGTAGCCCGCCGCCTCTTCACGCGCGGCGATGCGTTCAATGACTTGCGCCGACCATTCGGCATAGGTGACATCCATCAGCGCCAGATCCAGCAGCCATTCGCCGGGGTAATCCACGATATCCAGATGCAGGGTGCGTGGCCCTTGCAGACCTGCCAGCAAACCATTGGGCCGCACCTTGAGCGAGAGCCGCAGTTCCGAAATCGCCCGCGTGCTTTCTGGCCAATGGGGCGTCTTTCCGGTCAGCGCGGCGAGGTGGGTCTCATACTCGAACCGGGGCACGGTATCGTCGGGCTGGGGCTGCAGAAACGCCGCCTCAATCCGCCCCTCGGAGGCCGCGAGCAGCCCCGGCATCCGGCCTCGGTCCAGCAGGTTGGCCACCAGCGAGGTGATGAAAACCGTCTTGCCCGAACGCGCAAGCCCCGTGACCCCAAGCCGGATCACCGGCTCGAAAAACGTCTCGCCCACCGTGTCGGTGACATTCTCAAACTGCCGCCAAATCCCGTCGGCAATGCCTGTGATACCCAAAGCTGCGCCCGTCCTTCTTTCTTTGGCCTCAACATAGGGTCGGCAGCCGGGGATTGCCAGAAGCGCCCGCCCGCGCTAAGGCCCCGGTCATGCCCAGATATGCCCTGAAAATCGAATACCACGGCGCGCCCTTCAACGGCTGGCAGCGTCAGGTTGACCAGCCCACAGTGCAAGGCGCGATCGAAGCCGCTTTGGCCAAGCTGGAACCCGGTGACCACACCATCGCCGCCGCCGGGCGCACCGATACCGGGGTGCATGGGCTGGCGCAGGTTGCGCATTGCGACATGGCCCGCGATTGGTCGCCCTTCCGGCTGGGCGAGGCGCTGAACTATCACCTTAAGCCGCAGCCCATCGCGATCACCGATTGCGTGCTGGCGCCCGAGGATTTTCACGCCCGCTTTTCGGCGCTTGAGCGGCGCTACCACTTCCGCATCCTCAGCCGCCGTGCCCCGGCGGTGCATCAAGCGGGGCTGGTCTGGCAGATCAAACACCGCCTAGATGTCGCGGCCATGCAGGCGGCGGCGGATCTTTTGGTGGGCAAACACGATTTCACCACCTTCCGCTCGACAGTCTGTCAGGCGGAAAGCCCGGTGAAAACGCTCGACCGGCTCCAGATCTCGCCGGTCGAGACCATGGCCGGGACGGAGTATCATTTCGACGTGCGCGCGCGGTCCTTCCTGCACAATCAGGTGCGCAGCTTCGTGGGGTCGCTGGAGCGGGTCGGCGCGGGGTCTTGGAGCGTGGCGGATATGGGTGCAGCACTCGCGGCAAAGGACCGGGCCGCCTGCGGGCCGGTCTGCCCGCCGCAGGGGCTATATCTGGCGCATGTGAGCTATCCGGTGGACCCGTTCGCTGTGGTGTGACGAGGACCATCGCCTGCCCGCGGGGTGGTGATCCTGCGCAACCATGGGTGCGCTTTTAGTCGTGTTCCGCCCATAGCTAAATCGCCTCCCCGACCGGGCGGGCGATTGTCTAGCGCTTTCGACTTGTTGCCGGACTTATGGGCCCTCTTACGGCAGAGGCGTCCACGTCCCGTGGAACTTGCCCTCTTCGCTGATCCGCTCAAACCCATGCGCACCAAAGAAATCGCGCTGCGCTTGGATCATATTCGCCGTGCCGCGCGCCCGGCGCATGCTGTCGTACCACGCCAGCGCCGCCGACAGCGCGGGCAGCGCCACGCCCAACAATGCGCCCGCCGCCACCACCCGGCGTAGGGCCGGAATGCTCTCTTCCAAGCGTTTGCGCATAGCGGGGGCAAGGATCAGATGCCCGCCGGGCAACTCACCCCGGAAGGCATCGGCGAACGCGTCCAAGAGCGCCGAGCGGATGATGCAGCCTGCCCGCCAAATCTCGGAGATCCGCGCCATGTCAAGCGACCAGTCAAACTCCTCTGACGCCGCCGAAAGAATACGAAAGCCCTGCGCGTGGCCGATGATCCGACCCGCCAAAAGGGCCATCTCCAGATCCGCGACCTCGGGCAGCGGCGCGTCCTGCACGCCTTCGGGCAGCAGCGGTTCGGCCATTTCGCGCACGGCCTTCTCGCTCGACCATCCGCGCGCGCCGACGGCGGCTTCGATGGTATTGGCCGATTGTCCCATCTTGAGCGCTTCGATCAAGGTCCAGCGCCCGGTGCCCTTTTGCCCGGCCTGATCGCGGATCACATCGACCATCGGCGTGCCGGTCTGGGTGTCGACCGACAAAAGCGCGGCGGCCGAGACTTCGATCAGGTAGGAGTTCAGCGGCCCCTTGCGCCACTCGGCAAAGAGGTTGCCAATCTCCACCGCGCCCTGCCCGCCCGCATCGCGCAGCAGGCCATAGACTTCGGCGATCATCTGCATGTCGGCATATTCGATGCCGTTATGCACCGTTTTGACGAAATGCCCCGCCCCATCGGGGCCGAGATGCGCCACGCAAGGCGTGCCCTCGAATTGCGCGGCAATCTTCTCGGCCATCGGTTTGAACTGGGTCCAAGAATGCGCGCTGCCGCCGACCATCATCGACGGGCCATTGCGCGCCCCGGCCTCACCACCCGACACGCCCATGCCGACGAAATGCAGCCCCGTGCCTTCAAGTTCGGCACTGCGGCGGCGGGTGTCGTGGAAATCGGCGTTGCCGCCGTCGATCAAAGTGTCGCCCTCGTCCAGCAGCGGTTTGATCGCCTCAATCATCCCATCGACCGGCGCGCCGGAGGGGATCATGAAAAGAATGCTGCGCGGGCGGGCGATGGCGGCGACGAAATCCTCAAGCCGCTCGGTCCCGATCAGGCGCTCGGCCAGCGGTCCGGCCTCGTCAAGGAACGGCGCGATCCAGTCGGCCTCTCGGTTGCTGACGGCGACGGTAAAGCCACTGTCGGCCAAGTTCAGCGCCAGTGCCGAGCCCATGGTGCCCAGCCCGTATACCCCGATATCGGCGCCTGCGCCCTGTGCCGCGCGTCCGTCCGCCTGCGTGCCAGTTGCCATAACGATCATGCCTCATTTCTAGCCGGTCATACTGCCAAGCCCGCCGATCCGGCGCGCTGCAGTTTGATTTGCGTTCGGGAAGACTATATAATGCGGGGATAACAAGAAAAACACCCGACCGAGGCATAGTTCTGTAATGACACAAGTATTTAGACGCGCATGGGAGGATATGGTCCTTCCTATTTTCAAACGTCCCCGCCGGGTGCAGGTTGCCGCCCTGTGCTACCGCGACACCGAGGCGGGCAAAAAGGTTCTGCTGATCACCAGCCGAGACACGGGCCGCTGGATTTTGCCCAAGGGCTGGCCGATCGACGGGCTCGACGGCGCCGGTGCCGCCTTGCAGGAAGCATGGGAAGAGGCCGGCGTGACCAAAGCGGATATCGAATCCGATCCGATGGGCATTTTCGACTATGACAAGGGTCTCGGCGAAGGCTTGACCGTGCCCGTGACCACACAGGTCTATCTCACCCGCGTTCGCGATCTGAGCGAGGAATACCCCGAAGCGGGCATGCGCAAACGCGCGTGGTTCACCCCGCAAGAGGCGTCGGAACTCGTGGATGAGCCTGATCTTAAAGCAATCTTATCCGCCTTCCATTAAGCCCCTTCGGCACCGGGCCGCTGTCCGGTGCCCTGTCCCTCCTGCCCCATTGCCGCCCCTGCCCGTTTCGGGATGTTACAATTTTGTGACAGGGTGACTTGCGCCCTCGGTAGCCTTATGTCACCCCCCGCTGAACGTTAGGATCGGAGATCATACAGGAATGGCAACGGAACCGCAGGGCAGCCAGTGGAAGACGCTGGACAAAGACCTCAACCGCATTTCGCAAGTCGAACTGGCCGCGACCTATGTCGCCCGCCCCCTCGTGGCGCCGGGCATCGCGCTGGCCTTTATCGTGGTGGCAGGTGCCGTTGCGGCAGTATTCTTTGGGCATCAACCCTCCAGCTTTGTCGTGATCGCGGCGGCGGTCTTTGGCGCCTATATGGCGGTGAACATCGGCGCGAATGACGTGGCCAACAACATGGGCCCCGCTGTGGGGGCCAATGCGCTGACCATGGGCGGCGCGATTGTCATTGCGGCCTTGTGCGAATCCGCCGGGGCCTTGCTGGCGGGGGGCGATGTCGTCTCGACCATTTCCAAGGGCATCATCGACCCGTCGAGCGTGGCGGATACGCGTATTTTCATCTGGGCGATGATGGCGGCGCTGATCTCCTCCGCGCTCTGGGTCAACCTTGCCACATGGGTCGGCGCGCCGGTCTCGACCACCCATTCGGTCGTCGGCGGTGTCATGGGGGCTGGCATCGCGGCAGCGGGCCTTGGCGCGGTGAACTGGAGCTCGATGAGCATGATCGCCGCAAGCTGGGTGATCTCGCCCGTGTTGGGCGGTGCCGTGGCGGCGATGTTCCTGGCCTTCATCAAAGCGCGCATCCTCTATCAAGATGACAAGATCGCCGCTTCGCGCACCTGGGTGCCGGTGCTGGTGGGGCTGATGGCCGGGGTCTTTGCCGCCTATCTGGCGCTGAAGGGGTTGAAAAAGATCATCAGCATCGACATGCCGGTCGCCCTGATCATCGGGCTGGTGACGGGGCTGGTGGTCTATGCCATCTCCGCCCCGCTGATCCGCCGCGCCTCGGAAGGGATGGAGAACCGCAACCGTTCGGTCAAGACGCTCTTTGGCCTGCCGCTGGTGCTCTCTGCCGCCCTGCTCAGCTTTGCCCATGGGGCCAATGACGTGGCCAATGCGGTGGGTCCGCTGGCGGCGATCGTCCATGCGACCGAGTTCGGCGGTTTCGAGGATAAGGTAAGCATCCCCACCTGGGTGATGATCATCGGCGCCTTCGGCATTTCCTTCGGCCTGTTCCTCTTCGGGCCGAAACTGATCCGCATGGTCGGCAGCCAGATCACCAAGCTGAACCCGATGCGCGCCTATTGCGTGGCGCTTTCGGCTGCGATCACGGTGATCGTGGCATCGTGGCTGGGCCTGCCCGTGTCCTCCACCCATATCGCCGTGGGCGGGGTCTTTGGCGTGGGCTTTTACCGCGAGTGGCATATGGAGCGCCGCCTGCGCCGGATCGGGGCCAAGACCGGAGAGGTCAAGCGCATCGCCAAGGAAGAGCGCCGCCGCCGCAAGCTGGTGCGCCGCTCGCATTTCATGACCATTGTCGCGGCTTGGGTGATCACCGTGCCCGCAGCGGCGCTGCTCTCTGGCATCGTCTTTTGGGTGTTGAACGCCTTTGTGAACTAAGGTCAGGCGCGGGCGCGCCTCACCCCTCTTGTCGGTCCTGCCCTGCCGCCATTTCGGCCCGCAGGGCGGCGACCGGCAAATGCGGCAGCCCTTCGCCTGCGAGCTCTGCCCAGCCCATGACCCGCAGCACCATATCCGTCACCGGCGTCGCCCGGCCAAGCGCCCTTGCGCGGCGCTGCACCTCCCCCTGAAGCGCGTCGATCTCCGTCGGGCGGCGCGCGGCGAGGTCTTGCGCCATGGAGGTCCGCGCCTGCGGGTCGATCTGCAACATCGCCGCGGCGACGCGGGTGAAAATCGGCGTCGGCAGACGCAGGAGCGTCGGCACCAGTCGGGCTGGGATCGGCGAGGTCAGGACGGGGCGGATCTTGCCGGCACGCAAGACCGCCAGCGCCTCGGCCCATTGATCGGCCATCAGACGCCGCCACGCCCGATCCTGCAACTGCGCTTGGAGCGGCAGGCCGCTCAGCGCATTCAGCGCGTTGTTGAGGTTCATCAGAAACTTGCCCCATTGCAGGGCGGTGATATTGGCGTGCTCCTCTACCTTTAGGTCCGGCAGCGACAGGCGCGCGGCCAGATCAGCCGGGCCCGCCTCGATCACCAGATCGCCCGCGCTTGCCCGGTGGTAGCAGCCCTGCCCCATCGCCACGACGTTGAACGGCACCAGCCCCGCCCGCAGATCATGCTGCGGCAGGTGCCGGGCCAAGGCCGCGCGGTTGCCCATGCCGTTTTGCAGGCTGATGACCTGCACGCCCGGCGCGCTGTGGCGGGCGATCAGCCGGGCCATGTCTTCGGTATCGCGCGATTTGACTGTGACCAGCACGATATCGGCATCGCGCAGACAGGTCTCATCCCCCCCAAGGCTCAGATCATCCGCCGAAAGGTAACGCGCCATGCCGCCGAAATCGGTGAGGGTCAGCCCATGGGTGCGGATTTCGGCCTGAATGCGGGGCCGCGCCAGCAGGGTCACGGCATGGCCCGCTCCGGCCAGCAGCCCGCCGACAAAGCAGCCCACCGCCCCCGCGCCCGCAACAACGATGCGGGGGCCGTCGCTCATGCGCCCAGACACCAGCGCATGACGGCTTTCTGCGCGTGCAGACGGTTTTCGGCCTCGTCAAAGATCACCGAATGCGGCCCGTCCATGACCGAGCTTGTCGCCTCGTCATCGCGGTGCGCGGGCAGGCAATGCATGAAGAGCGCATCCGGTTTGGCCAGTGCCATCAGCGCATCGTTAACCTGATAGCCGCGCAACTGGTTGTGCCGCCGCTCGCGCGCCGACTGCGGATCATGCATGCTGACCCATGTGTCGGTGACCACCAGATCAGCGCCCTCCACGGCCTTCTGCGGGTCGCGCTCGGTGGTATAAAGCCCGTCGAGCGCGCGCTCGGGGTCGAGCGGCTCCGGCCCGGTGAAGACAAGATCGAAGTCGAACTGCTTGGCCGCATGGGCGAAACTGGCAAAGACATTGTTGCCGTCGCCCGACCAAACCACCTTGCGGCCTTTGATCGGGCCGCGGTGTTCCTCAAAGGTCTGGATGTCGGCCATGATCTGGCAGGGATGCGTGCGGTTGGTCAGCCCGTTGATCACCGGAACGGAGGCATATTCCGCCATCTCCAGCAGGGTCTGCTCCTCAAAAGTGCGGATCATGATCATATCGACATAGCGCGACAGCACGCGGGCGGTGTCGGCAATGGTCTCGCCATGGCCGAGCTGCATATCGGCGCCCGAAAGCACCATCGTCTGCCCGCCCATCTGACGCACGCCCACGTCGAAGGAGACACGTGTCCGGGTCGAGGGCTTCTCAAAGATCAGCGCAACCATGTGATCCTTCAGTGGCTGGTCATCATCCGGCGCGCCGCGCGGGCGGCCATTGCGCGCGGCTTTCATGGCAGCGGCATTGTCGATGATCTGCCGCAGATCGGCAGGGGCGGTTTGGTGGATATCGAGGAAATGGTTCATCTGTCGTCTCTGTCTTGCGGGGTCCAAGGCCACGGCCTTGAAAGCCCGAGGAATGATGGCGGTGAATGGCGCTCAGGCCGGGGTCAGGTCACGCGCGATGGCGTCGAGCCGGGTCACCGCCTCGGCAATCTCATCGTCGGAAATGGTCAGCGGCGGCAGCAGGCGGATCACATTGTCGGCGGCGGGCACGGTGATCAGCTCATGGGCATAGCCCGAGGCAACCACATCGGCATTCGCCACTTTGCATTTCAGCCCCAGCATCAGCCCCGCGCCGCGCACCTCTTCAAAGACCACCGGATGCTCGGCCACCAGCCCTTCGAGACGTTGGCGCAGCAGCCCCGCCTTGCGGCTCACCTCGGCCAGAAAGGCCGCGTCGGCCACCACGTCCAGCACGGCGCAACCCACGGCACAGCCCAGCGGGTTGCCGCCATAGGTCGAGCCATGGGTGCCTGCGGTCATGCCCGAGGCCGCTTTCTCCGTGGCCAGCACCGCGCCCAGCGGAAAGCCCCCGCCGATGCCCTTGGCGACCATCATGATATCGGGGGTGATCCCGGCCCATTCATGGGCAAAAAGCCGCCCGGTCCGGCCTACGCCGCATTGCACCTCATCGCAAATCAGCAAAAGCCCGTGGGCGTCGCACAGCGCACGCATCTGTTGCAACTCGGCATCCGGCACCGCGCGGATACCGCCCTCGCCCTGTACCGGCTCGACCATTATGGCGGCAGTCTTGTCGGTGATGGCGGCCTCAAGCGCGGCGCTGTCGCCAAGGTCGAGATGCACGAAACCCGGCAGCGTCGGGCCGAAGCCTTTGGTCATCTTCTCAGACCCCGCCGCCGCGATCCCGGCGGAAGAGCGGCCGTGAAAGGCCCCGTTGAAGGCGATGATCTCGACCCGCTCGGGCTGGCCCGCCTCATAGAAATACTTGCGCGCCATCTTCACCGCCAATTCGCAGGCCTCGGTCCCCGAGTTGCAAAAGAAGGCGGTGTCGGCAAAGGTCTCGGCCACCAGCCGGTCGGCCAGCGCCTCTTGCTGCGGGATGTGGTAGAGGTTCGACGTATGCCACAAGGCCTGCGCCTGATCGGTCAGCGCCTTTACCAGCGCCGGATGCGCATGGCCAAGGGCGTTCACCGCAATCCCCGCGCCAAGGTCGAGGAAACGTCGCCCATCCGCCTCGATCAGCCAAGTGCCTTCGCCTTTGACGAAGGTCAAAGGGGCGCGATTATAGGTTGGCAGAACGGAAGGGATCATCTGTTTGTCCTTGAAAGAGGGCCGTGTCACGCCGGTAAAAGGGCATGGGGCTGGCGCAGGGTCAATGGGATTTGCTTGTTTTTGAAAGGATGCAGCACACATGCTGCGAGATCAGGCCATCACGCCGCCCCCCAACGAGGGGGCACCATGTTATCGGACGAAGCGTCGTCGGATGGAATATGTGGCGGATTTGATCATGGCTCTTGCATAGCCGCCCTGCATCCCCCACGTAAAGCCCCAATCGCAACGCCCCGCCCCCGGAGGGCATCGGCGCTTGCACCTGCGGCCCCAGAAGATAAAATAGGGGCCGATACACTGACAAAGCGGTCCGGGCTAAGGGGCCGCTTTTTAACTGGGGAACCCCGTATGTCCTGGACTGATGAGCGCGTAGAGACACTGAAAAAGATGTGGGGCGAAGGCCAGTCCGCCAGCCAGATCGCGAAGGAACTGGGTGGGGTGACGCGCAACGCCGTGATCGGCAAGGTGCACCGTCTGGGCCTGTCGAACCGCACCGCAGGCGCGCCCGCCGCCGCGGCAGCGACGGCCAAGCCGGAGCCCAAGGCCAAGCCCGCAGCCCCCAAGGCCGAGGCCAAGGCAAAGCCCGCCGCCAAAGCCGCGCCCGAGCCGGAGGCCGAGGCCGCCCCCGCGCCCGAAGCCGAAGAGCCCGCCGCAGCCCCGGCGCCCAAACCCAACCTGCCCGCGCGCAAGCAGATCATCCCCGCAGGCCAACCCCTGCCACCGCAGCCGTCGGCGAATGAGATCAGCCCAGAGGCGCTGGCCAAGGTCAGCGAAGTCGAGAAGAAGGCCAAGAAGATCGGCCTGATGGAGCTGACCGAACGCACTTGCAAATGGCCCGTGGGCGACCCGGCGACCGATGATTTCTGGTTCTGCGGCCTGCCCGTGCAGCAGGGCAAACCCTATTGCGAAGCCCATGTCGGCGTCGCCTTCCAACCGATGAGCGCCCGGCGCGACCGTCGTCGCTAAAGCGGGCGGGATGGAATAAGAAAGGCGGGCGGGCTTAAATGCCCTGCCCGCCTTTTTCTTGCCAGAGGTTAAGATCAGCGCAGTTTCGGCGGTTTCGCCGGATCGCTGCCCGGGGCCATCCGAGGCGTGTTTTGCAAAGGCTCCATCTGCGGTAGGTCAAAACGCAGGCCGACGCGGGCCAGCTTCTCGACCACCGCATCATTGGGGCCGAAGAAGCCGACATCCATCGCCCCGGCCTCGATCCCCGAAAAGGTCAGCGCCTCGGACGCCGCGCGCACCAGCGCGTCTTGCGCCCGGGGGATCGCCCCGACGAAGGCCAGCAGATGCCCCCGCCCGCCGCCGCTGTATTCGACGCCGACAAGGAAAGCCCCTGCCGCCATGCCCGTGGCCGTGGCAAGCTTTGCGTCAATCGCGGCGATCAGCGTCTCAGGCAGCCCCTGCGGCGGGAACAGGCGGTCGATGCCTGCCTCCACCTCGCCCGGCGCATGGGCCAATGTGCTGCGCAGCCAGTCCATCGCCTCGGCAGGCAGCAGGATCTCGGACGGAGCCACACCGATATTGACCGCCATGCCCAAGGGCTGCCCCTCCAACATCGCGGCAATCGCACGGCCCGACAGCGCCACGTAAGGAGACGCCTCCCCCACATGGGCCGAGAGCCGCGCCGCACGGTCGAAGACCATGACGTAGCTGTCGTCGAGCAGCACGGGGCTGATTTGATCGCCCTGCGGCTCATCCTCAAGCAGCATGAACAGTTCGACATCCGCGATACGCTCGTAAAACCGTAGCCGCGCCGTATCGTCGTCGGGGGCGGAGGTCATCGCGGCATGGGCTTGGTCGAGCGGGGTCGGCTCGGTCTTGGGGTCAGTTTGGCGGTCGGTCATTCATCACCTCGGACACGGCGGTGCGCAGACGGGGCAAGACCTCTTCCGCGAACCAGGGATTCTTGTTCAACCACCCGGTATTGCGCCACGACGGATGAGGCAAGGCAAAGACCCCCGGCGGGTGATCTCGCCAGCCCGCCACGGCTTCGGTCACATTGCGAAATCCGGGCAGGTGATACTTCATCGCATAGGCCCCGATCAGCACCGTGAGCCGCAGATCGGGCAGCATCTCCAGCACCGGTTTGCGCCAAGTCTGCGCACAGATACGCGGCGGTGGCAGGTCACTGCCCTTGGCGTCATAGCCCGGAAAGCAAAAGCCCATCGGCACGATCGCGACCCTGTCGCGGTCATAGAATGTCGCCTCATCCAGCCCCAGCCAGTCGCGCAGACGGGTGCCGGACATATCCCAGAACGGCTTGCCCGCCTCATGCACCCGTTTGCCGGGCGCTTGGCTGGCGATCAGCAGCCGCGCGCCGGGTTTGAACCAGACGATGGGCCGCGGGCGATGCTGGGTGGCGGTCACCGCGAAGCGCTCGGCACAAAGGCGGCAGGCCGCCAGATCATCTCGGATATCCTTCATGAGCAGGAGATAAGCGGTAGGGCCAAAAGATAAAGGGCCGCGGGCCTTAATTTCGATAATTATCGAAATAAAACTTGCATCGCGCTGACGTTTCGATATTTCTAGAAGCATGAAACAAAAATCCGCAACCCCCGCCCTCACCCTCGCCGCCAGCAGCTTTGCGGCGCTTGGATCGGAACAACGCCTTCTGGTGCTGCGCACGTTGGTGCGCGCCGGAACAGAGGGGCTGAACATCGGCACGCTGGGCGAACGCACCGGCGTTACCGGCTCGACCCTGACACATCACCTGAAACTCTTGGCCTCTGCCGGTCTGGTGAAACAGGAAAAACAAGGCCGAAGCACCATCTGCGCCGCCGTCGCTTATGAAGAAGTGCAGGCGCTGGCGAATTTCCTGCTGACCGAATGCTGCGCGGACGCAATCGAAGGCTGCACGGAGCATAACCATGGCTGATACCACCCAAACCCTCCCCGCACTGCACCGCCTGGCCATTCTGAAAGGCGCTTGGGGCATCACATTGGCGCTCTTGGCGCTGATCGCGCTGCTGGATCCACCGCAGGTCCTGCCGACGGTCATCTTCGCGGCTGAGGCGCTTTTGCACACCGCCCCCTTCATCGCCTTCGCGGTGCTGGCGGTGGCCTATCTCAAAGCCAGCGGGGCGGAGAGCCTGCTTGCCCGCGCGTTTGAGGGCAACCCGGCGCGGATGGTGATAATGGCGGCGGCGCTTGGCGGCCTGTCCCCCTTTTGCAGTTGCGAGGTGATCCCCTTCATCGCCGCGCTGCTGGCGGTCGGTGCCCCGCTCGGCGCGGTGATGGCCTTTTGGCTGGCCTCCCCGCTGATGGACCCGGCGATGTTCGCGATCACCTCGGGCACGCTCGGCTTCGACTTCGCCTTGGCGAAAACCATCGCGGCGCTTGGCGTGGGCATGTTCGGGGGCTTCACCGTCATGGCCTTGTCCCGCACGCCGATTTTCAATGACCCCCTGCGCCCCCAGCCCCCGAAAAGCAGCTGCTGTTCTTCGGCCAAACCCTTCTCCGGCGCGCCGGTCTGGAAGTTCTGGCAAGAGGCCGAGCGCCGCGCGAGCTTTGCCGACACGGCGCTGACCAATGCGCTGTTCCTCGTCAAATGGCTGACCCTCGCCTATGTGGTCGAAGCCCTCATGCTGACCTATGTGCCCGCCGAATGGATCGCCAATGTCTTGGGCGGCACCGGGATCATGCCGATCATTCTGGGCGCATTCGTGGGCGCACCGGCCTACCTGAACGGCTATGCCGCCGTGCCCCTGATCGACGCGCTGCTGGCGCAAGGGATGACCCAAGGCGCGGCCATGTCCTTTGTCGTGGCGGGCGGGGTAAGCTGCATTCCAGCGGCTGTCGCGGTCTGGGCACTGGTGAAACCGCATGTTTTCGCCGCCTATATCGGCTTTGCCTTCGTCGGGGCGATCTTTGCGGGTGTGATCTGGCAATTGGTGGCGTGACCGCGTCGAACGGACGATCCGAATGCGGGGGCGGTAGAAATGCCGCCCCCTTTTCCGTTTGAGATTGTCACTGGGGCGAAGGCCGATGTCGCCCGCGCCGAGAGGCCGGGGCAGCGAAACGCGCCTGACTTAGGCCGCCGCGCGCTCCCCGCGAGGTTTCTCGGAGGTCTCATCCCCAATCGGCCCCTCACCATTCACCATGTCCTTGACGTGCATCCCATGGGCCAGTTCCTTCCCCGTACCGTTGCCCAAGGGCATATCAATATAGAAGGTCGTGCCGGGGCCGTCGTTCTTGAAATAGTCGATCTGCCCACCCAAGGCTTCGATGATCCGTTTGGAGATGTTCATCCCCAGCCCGGTGCCGCCCACGGCCCGCTGGTCAGAGGAGTCGATCTGCGAGAATTCGTCAAAGACCTTCTCGCGCTCGGATTCGGCAAGGCCGATCCCCTCGTCGATCACGCTGATCCGCACCTTGTCGCCGAGGTTGACCGAGGTCACCTTGACCGTCGACCCTGCGGGCGAGAATTTGGCCGCGTTCGACAGAAGGTTGGACATCACCTGTTGCAGCCGCTTTTCGTCGGTGGCGATCCCCGCAGGCTCCGACGGTTTGGCATAGCGCAGCGTCACGCCAAGGTTACCCGCAAAGGACTGGTTCAGCTCGATCGCGTCTTCGATGATGGTCTGCACTTCAAGCGGCTCGATATCAAAGCTGACCTTGCCCGCCTCAAACTTCTGCAGGTCGAGAATCTCGTTAATGATCGACGTCAGCCGCGCCGAATTGCGCTGCGCGATCTTCAGAACCTTCTCCATCTGCGGGGTCATCTCGCCCAAAACTCCGGCGCAGGCCATGTCGAGCGACCCTTTGATCGAGGTCATCGGCGTGCGCAGCTCATGGCTGATGGTCGAGACGAACTCGGTCTTCACCTTAAAGGCGATTTTGGTTTTCTCATGCTCGACCTTCAACTCTTCGAGTTGGCGCAGGTTGGTGCGGTACATTTTCAAAAAGATGCGAGAGCAATCGACGATGAAATAGAGCACGAAGACCACGGTGAACAACTGGGTCCAAAGCTCGGATTCGATGCTTGCCCCCGTGCGCACGATGTCCCAGATCGGGATGAAAAGGAATGTCACACCATAGATCGCAAGCCGCAGCATCAACACCGGCAGGATATGATGGTTGTTCATCGAGGCGAATAGCGCCGCCGCGAAAAGGAAGAACAGCGGCAGGAAATGCGTCGTCGCCCCCTGCTGCAGCGCAATCCCAAGAGCGAAATAGCTGATCACCCCGGCGCTCAGCACCGTGCCGATATAGATCCGGTTCATGAACAAACGCGCCAAACGTGGGCTGCGCCCCCGCCAGCGGGTGATGCGCAGGAAAAGCAGATAGTCGAAAGTCTCGGAAATCGCGATCAGGATTACGGTCGAGATCGACAGCCACAGATCATAGTAGAACGCAGATAAGCAAATGGCCGCCGCAAAGATCATCTGCCGCTGCCAAAACAGGTTGACGCCGACTTGGGAGTAGTCCCGCATCTGCTGCACCTTTGTCGCGTCTGCCAGATGCGGCGTATGAATCGGGCCGTATGTTACTTTTTCCTGCGACATCGCTCTCGTTTTCTTCGGTCGGCTGCTCGAATGCCGGCATTCTGCCGACAAACGCTCTTAACATGTTGCATTTCGGCATCGAAGCACATGTTAGACGCGATCATCTTCCTTTCTATACCCGGAAATGGGACATAAGTATGGCCATTTCATGCAACTAGAGGTTAGCCTCTTGATAAGAGGTATTTTTACAGCGAATTTTTGAGGTCCAACATGAGTCTGCAAGGACGGAGCTTCAGTGGAAAATCTTGGCAGGATGTTCTTCCCGAACTGACCCCACAGGACGCTAAGGCGTTGGAAGTAAAGAATAACCGCTTTCCGCGAAAGCTGCTTGGCAGCAAATCGACAGAGACTGACCCCTATAGCCCCGAAGCCCTTGCGCGGGCCAACCCCTATATGCGTGCCACAACTTTGTCATTTTTGAACATGCACCAGCATGGGGAATTGTTCGTTAATTTCCTCCGGGCGCGGCGCCGAATCTTCATCGACGACAAGCAATGGGATCTCCCTCAGGTTGATGGGATGGAGTTTGACCAATACGACACGCCCCGCGCCCGCTGGATCGTTCTGCACGAATATGGCGAGGTCATGGGCGGCGTGCGCCTGATGCCCACCACTTCGACCTGCGCGCAATACAGCTATATGCTGCGCGACGCGCAACTGGGGATGCTGCCGGACATTCCGCAGGATGTGCTGTTCTTCAAAGCCCCCGCGCGTGACGACATCTGGGAAGCGACGCGTCTTTTCCTGACCAGCGCGGTCCCCGCGCAGCGCCGCATCGCCGTGCAGCGTATGCTGATGAACCAAATGGCCGGCGCGGCCTATGCCATGGGCGCAAGCCATGTTCTGGGCATCGTGCCCGCCACCTTCAGCCGCTGGATGACCCGGCTTGGGCTGATGAGCGCCGTGCCCGTCGGCCCGGTGCAAAACATCGACGGTGACCGCACGCAGGCGGCCTTGATGAACGTCAGCTACATCGGCGAGATGGCCCCGACCGAGAGCACCCACACGCTGCACTGACCCCGCGCGGGCGCGGGGCGACATGCCCTGCCGCCATGCCCCTAACCCCGCAGGATTCCCGCCCTGCGGGCAACAGTTTTTACCGCCGCTGCACGGCCCTGCGCGGCGGCCTGTCCCAGTGAACGCCTGCGTTTCGACATATTGTGGTCAAATTCCGTGAATAAACGGTTATGATACCTCTGATGCCAGAGGCGCCGCGACGCCCCGCTTAGCACCAACCGGAGCAGCGAATGCTGGAATTTGAAAATGTGTCCAAGTCCTTTTGGACGGGATCGCAGCACAAGGTCATTCTTGACCGGGTGTCTTTTCGCGTGGAGCTTGGCAACTCTTTGGGCATTCTGGCCCCCAACGGCACCGGCAAAACGACCCTGATCAACATGATGGCGGGGCTGGAAAAACCCGACGAAGGAGAGATCAGGCGCGGCTGTAACATCTCGTTTCCATTGGGATTTATGGGCGGCGTGGTCAATAAGGTTTCTGCCATGGAGAACGCCCGCTATATCGCGCGGCTCTATGGGCTCGACCCCGATTACGTGGAAAGCTTTTGCCGCTGGCTCTGCGGTCTGGGGGAGTATTTCGATCAGCCGCTCGGCACCTATTCCGCCGGGATGCGGGCGCGCTTCTCTTTCGCGCTGATGTTGGCGCTGGATTTTGATATCTATCTGATTGACGAAGGCATGCCCGGCACGACAGACGTGGAATTCAACCGCAAGGCGGGCGATATTCTGAAAGAACGGCTGCGCACCACGACGATCATCATCGTCTCGCATCAGGCCCATACGCTTGAGAAATTTGCCCGCTCCGCCGCTGTCCTTCTGGATGGCAAGCTACATATGTTCGACACCTTGGAAGAAGCGAAACAGCTCTATGACTACGAAACCCAAGGCTAGAAAATTCCGCATCCGCAAGGCGCCGCCCCCCTCCAGCGGCAGCGCCGCGCCGAGCAGCGCCGAGAAGGCGCAGGCCGCCCAGAGCGACGCCGAAAAGGCCGCGCGCAAGGCCAAACTGCGCGCCGTCGCGGATGCGACCGAGGTAGAGCCCTCGCACAGCAAGGAAGCCCTGGAACATGCCGCGCGCAGCGGCAAAGCCCCCCATTCCGAGAGCGCCCGCTCGGGCGAGGTGTCCTCCGCCAATGAAGTTTCGGCCGAGCAGGATATCGACGCGATCCGCCGCGAGGGGCTGACGGGCCGCCAATTGCGCATGGCGCGCCGCGTGGCGCAGAAACACGGGTTGGCGCCGACCTCGGATTTCGACGCGGTGCGCCTTTTGCGGGCCAAGGGGGTCGACCCGTTTCAGCGGTCCAACATGCTGGAACTCGTGGTGCCGCAGTCGGGCGATCCGGCGGGCAGCGGTCTGCCCGCCACCCGCGGCCAGCCCGGCGATCCAAAGGTGCAACTGCCCCAGACCACGCCCCGCGGCCCGCGCGGCCTGCCCTCGACCGATGTCAGCCCCGCCGAACGCCGCCAGCGCGAGATCTCGGACATTCAGCGCGACATCACCCGCCGCCGCCGCCGCAAAGCGGCCATGCTGCTGGTCCGGCTCGCCTTTTTCGTCATGCTGCCGACTATTGCCGCGGGTTACTATTTCTACAAAATCGCCACGCCGATGTATGCCACCGAAAGCCAATTTCTGATCATTCAGAACGAAGGTGGCGGCGGTTCCAGCCCCTTTGGCGGGCTGCTGCCCACGCAATTCGCCAATAGCGCCGACAGCATCGCCACGCAGGCCTATCTGCAATCGAAAGACGCGATGCTGCGGCTCGACGAAGACGCAGGGTTTCGCGCCCATTTCGCCGATCCTGAGATCGACCCCATCCAACGGCTTTCCGAAGACCCCAGCAACGAAGAAGCCTATAAGACCTACAAGAAAAACGTCAAAATCGGTTACGACCCGACCGAAGGCGTGATCCGGATGGAGGTGATCGCCGCCGATCCCGAGGTCTCGGAACAATTCTCGAAACGTCTGCTCACCTATGCCGAAGAGCGTGTGAACAACCTGAGCAAGCAAAAGCGCGAAGACGGGATGCGCGACGCGCTTGAGGGCTATGAAACGGCGTTGGAAAACCGCCGTGCAGCGCAGGAGGCGCTGATCAAATTGCAGGTCGACAACAACGTCGACCCCGAGGCGATGATCGCCTCGATCCGCACACAGATCACCAATTACGAGACCCTGCTGATCGAAAAGGAACTCGAACTCGCCGCCCTGCTCGACAACCAGCGCCCGAACCAAGCCAAGGTCGATGGTGCGCGCGGTGATGTGCGAAGGCTGCGCGAGCAGCTTACCAAACTGCGCGAGCGGATGACCGCCGCCAGTGAAGGCGAAAACTCGCTGGCGCAACAGGCGGTCGCCGCACAGCTTGCGCAGGCCGATCTGGCCTCTGCCGACATGGTGCTGCAAAGCGCGCAAACCGCAATGGAACAGGCCCGAACCGAGGCTGGGCGGCAGGTCCGCTACCTCACCGTGGCGGTCAACCCCGTCGCCCCGGACGAGGCGACCTACCCCCGCAAGTTCGAAAACACGATATTGGCTTTCCTTATCTTTGCAGGCATCTACCTGATGTTGTCCCTGACAGCGTCCATTCTAAGAGAACAGGTAACCTCATGACCCAGCTGCGCATCGGCAATCTGACCGTCGGCAATGATCGTCCCCTCACCGTGATCGCTGGCCCCTGCCAGTTGGAGAGCGAAGACCACGCGCAGATGGTCGCGGGGGTTCTGAAAGAAGCCTGTGACGCCGCAGGCGCGCAGTTCATCTTCAAGGGCAGCTATGACAAGGCCAACCGCACCTCCCTTTCGGGCAAGCGCGGGCTGGGCATCGAGAAGGGGCTGCAAGTCCTGCAATCTGTCGCCCGCGCCAATGACGTGCCGGTGCTGACGGATGTGCATAACGAGGCGCAATGCGCGCAGGCCGGTGACGTGGTCGACGTGCTGCAAATCCCCGCCTTCCTCTGCCGCCAAACCGACCTGCTGCTCGCCGCCGGGGAGACGGGAAAGGCGGTGAACGTGAAGAAGGGGCAGTTCCTCGCCCCTTGGGAAATGCAGAACATCGTCGACAAGATCGAAAGCACGGGCAACAAGAACATCCTGCTGACCGAACGCGGCACGACCTTTGGCTACAACACGTTGGTTGCCGACATGCGCAGCCTGCCGCAGATGGCTCAGACCGGCTATCCGGTGGTGATGGACGCGACCCACTCCGTCGCCCAGCCGGGCGGCAAGGGCGGCTCTTCGGGCGGTCAGCGTGAGTTTGCCCCTGTCATGGCCCGCGCCGCGGCTGCCATCGGTGTGGCGGCGATCTTCATGGAAACCCACGAAGACCCCGACCGCGCGCCCAGTGACGGGCCCAATATGATCTACCTCGATCAGATGCCGGGGCTGATCAACCTGTTGATGCAATTCGACGCGCTGGCGAAAAGCCATCCGCTGACTTTCTAAATTTATTCTTAAAAGCGAGTATTTGACGTGAGTAAACCGGCCTCCACCGTGACCCCGAACACTTGGGAATTTCTGCGCGATGCGATGATCACCCCGACAGGCTTTCGCGAATATGACGCGCGTTGGAAATACCCCGACGACATCAACCTGCCCGGCATCACCGCCCTTGGCCTCGGCCTTGGCACGCAGATGCATGCGCGCGGGATCGAACCGGTGATCGCCGTGGGCAATGACTATCGCGACTATTCGCTCTCGATCAAAAACGCGCTGATGCTGGGGCTGATGCAGGCCGGGATCACGGTCAAGGATATCGGCCCGGCGCTTTCCCCAATGGCCTATTTCGCCCAGTTCCACCTCGATGCCCCTGCCGTTGCCATGGTCACGGCGAGCCACAACCCGAACGGCTGGACCGGCGTCAAAATGGGCTTTCAGCGCCCCCTCACCCACGGCCCGGACGAGATGGCCGAGCTGCGCGACATCGTGTTGAATGGCCGTGGTGAACGGCGTCCGGGCGGGGGTTATGAGTTCGTCGACGGCGTGCGCGAAGCCTATCTGGATGACCTTGTCGGTGACTTCAAAATGACACGCAAACTCAAGGTCGTCTGCGCCACCGGCAATGGCACCGCCTCGGCTTTCGCGCCCGAACTCTTCCGCCGCTTGGGGGTCGAAGTCGTCGATAGCCACAACACGCTCGACTACACCTTCCCCCATTACAACCCGAACCCCGAAGCCATGGAAATGCTGCATGACATGGCCAACAGCGTCCGCGCCTCCGGTGCCGATCTGGCGCTTGGTTTCGACGGGGACGGCGACCGCTGCGGCGTGGTAGATAACGAGGGCGAAGAGATTTTTGCCGATAAGATGGGCGTCATCATGGCCCGTGATCTGGCCAAGCTGCACCCAAACAGCACCTTCGTCGCCGATGTGAAATCCACCGGTCTCTTTGCCTCGGACCCTGAATTGCAGAAACACGGGGCCAAGGCGGACTATTGGAAAACCGGCCATAGCCACATGAAACGTCGGGTCAAAGAACTGGGCGCGCTGGCGGGCTTCGAAAAGTCCGGTCACTACTTCTTGGCCGAGCCAATTGGCCGGGGCTATGACTGTGGCATGCGCGTGGCGGTGGAAATCTGTAAGCTGATGGACCGCAACCCCGACAAATCCATGTCGGACCTGCGCCGCGCCCTGCCCCAGACCTATTCGACGCCCACCATGTCGCCCTATGCTTCGGACACCGAGAAATACGACATCCTCGACCGGATTGTGGAAAAGCTTGTCGCCAAGGCCGATGCCGGGGAGAAGATCGGTGGCCGCGCGATTGCCGAGGTCATTACAGTCAACGGCGCGCGCGTCATGCTGGACAACGGCGGCTGGGGCCTCGTGCGGGCCTCCTCCAACACGCCGAACCTTGTCGTGGTCTGCGAGAGCCCCGAATCCGACGCGGAAATGCGCGCGATCTTCGCCGATATCGACGCGGTGATCCGCACCGAGCCGGATGTGGGCGATTACGATCAATCGATCTGATCGCCAATTTTGGCACCAGAACGACAAAGGCCCGGGGCATCGCCACCGGGCCTTTTTTTCTTTTAACTAAAGAGGGTTATTTCAGCGCCGCCTCGCAGAAGGCGCGAATGCGCTCGGCATCTTTCACCCCCGGCGCGCTTTCGACCCCGGAAGAGACATCGACCTGCCGCGCCCCGGTCAGAGCAATCGCCTCCGCCACATTCTCGGCGTTCAGACCGCCGGCGAGCATCCAAGGCCTGGGCCAACGCCGCCCGGCGATCAGTCGCCAGTCAAAGGCCAGCCCATTGCCGCCCGGCAGCACCGCATCCTTTGGCGGTTTGGCATCCACCAGAAGTTGATCCGCGACGGTGACATAGTCGTTCAGCAGCGCCAAATCATCGCGATCCGCCACGCCCACAGCCTTCATCACCGGCAGCCCATAGCGCGCCTTGACCTCGGCCACCCGCGCGGGGCTTTCGCTGCCATGCAGCTGTAGCATGTCCAGAAAGGGCACCGCCGCCAGCAACGCATCCAGCGCCGCATCGTCGGCATTGACGGTCAGCGCGACCTTGCAAATCCCGTCAGGCACGGCTTCGGTCATATGGGCCGCGGCTTCCAGCGACAGATGGCGGGGGGATTTTTGGAAAAAAACGAACCCCAGCGTGCGTGCGCCCGCCAAGAGGGCAGCGGGCACATCGGCAGGGTCGGTCAAACCGCAGATTTTTACGTTAACGTTCTCAGGCATGGGTGGGGTTTAGCCTGCTTCGTCGAGCAGCGCCAGCACCTCATCCTTGCCCTGATGCTTCTCTTCCTTGAGGCGGATCACCTCTCGCTCCAACCGACGACGCTCACGCGCTTGCCGCGCCAGTTCGGCGCGGTGGCCGTGTTCGCGGATCCACTCCCAAACGAAACCCACCAAAAGCCCTACGATGATCCCGCCAAGGATCACGATAAAGAGCGGCAGTTCGATAGAGGGGTTCACGGCAAACCAACCTGAAATCTCGGTCGGAAGCACTTGAAGTGTCACGATATTCCGGTTCGCCAAAGCAACGGAAACCAGTGCAATCGCGAAAAGCGCGATGCAAGCATAACGAATGTAACGCATCAGCTTTTCCCGTTCAGCCGGTCACGCAACAGCTTGCCCGTCTTGAAGAAGGGCACGTGCTTTTCTTCGACATTCACCGTCTCACCCGTGCGCGGGTTGCGCCCCACGCGGGCATCGCGTTTCTTAACGGAAAAAGCACCGAAGCCGCGCAGTTCGACCCGGTCCCCACGCGCCATGGCGCCCGTGATCTCATCAAAGACCGTGTTTACGATCCGCTCAACATCACGCTGATAAAGATGCGGATTGTCGTCAGCGATCTTCTGGATCAGTTCCGACCGGATCATGGCACGTCCCCCGAGAATTTATTGATGTCTTACCCGACTATAGGAAATAACGCCCCACACGGGAAGGTGTTCCGCCAGCGCCGCGATAGATTTTTCGCAGCGAAACCCCTGTTTTTTCAACTTTTTTCCGCCGCCTTTCGGCGCTGAAGGCCGCGGCGCGCGGGGATTGGGCACGACGGGCAAAACCCGCTTCGCGATTCGACCGCGCCCCCGGAACAGCAAAAGGCCCCGCATGTCGCCATGCGGGGCCTTCGCTAAGGTCACATATTCAACGCGGAATATGCTTACTCGTCGTCGCCTTTCAGCGCCGCACCAAGGATGTCGCCCAAGCTCGCGCCGGAGTCGGAAGAACCGTACTGCTGTACCGCCTCTTTCTCTTCCGCGATCTCGCGTGCCTTGATGGAGACGCCAAGACGGTGTGCTTTCGCGTCAACGTTGGTGATGCGCACGTCGACCTTGTCACCGACCGAGAAACGCTCAGGGCGCTGTTCGGCACGGTCACGGCTGAGGTCGGAACGACGGATGAAGCTCTTCATGCCTTCGTATTCGACTTCGATGCCGCCATCTTCGATGGAGGTCACGGTCACGGTCACGATCGAGCCGCGCTTCACGCCGCCCACGGCTTCGGCGAACTTGTCACCGCCGACGTTCTTGATCGAGAGCGAGATGCGCTCTTTCTCGACGTCCACTTCGGAGACGACGGCCTGAACCACGTCACCCTTGCGGTAGTCTTGGATCGCTTCCTCGCCGCGCTGGTCCCAGCTGAGGTCCGACAGGTGAACCATGCCGTCGATGTCGCCGGGCAGGCCAACGAACAGACCGAATTCGGTGATGTTCTTGACTTCGCCTTCGACTTCGGTGCCCTCGGGATGGGTCTCAGCGAAGACTTCCCATGGGTTGCGCATGGTCTGCTTGAGACCAAGGGAAACGCGACGCTTGGCGCTGTCGATTTCCAGAACCATGACTTCGACTTCTTGGCTCGTGGACACGATCTTGCCGGGGTGCACGTTCTTCTTGGTCCAAGACATCTCGGAGACGTGGACCAGACCTTCGACACCGGGCTCCAGCTCGACGAATGCGCCGTAGTCGGTGATGTTGGTCACGCGGCCGCTGTGCACGGAACCCAGCGGGTATTTCGCGCCGACCAGATCCCACGGATCTTCCTGCAGCTGCTTCATGCCGAGGCTGATGCGGTGGGTCTCTTTGTTGATCTTGATGACCTGAACCTTGATGGTCTCGCCGATCGACAGGATCTCGGAGGGGTGGTTCACGCGGCGCCATGCCATGTCGGTGACGTGCAGCAGGCCGTCAACACCGCCGAGGTCAACAAAGGCACCGTATTCGGTGATGTTTTTGACCACACCATCGACGGTCTGACCTTCGGTCAGGTTGCCAATGACTTCGGCACGCTGTTCGGCGCGGGACTCTTCGAGGATCGCACGGCGCGATACAACGATGTTGCCACGACGGCGGTCCATCTTGAGGATTTGGAACGGCTGCTTGAGACCCATGAGCGGGCCTGCGTCGCGCACGGGGCGCACGTCAACCTGCGAGCCCGGCAGGAATGCAACTGCGCCGCCGAGGTCGACGGTGAAGCCACCTTTGACACGGCCAAAGATCGCGCCTTCGACACGCTCTTCTGCGGCATAGGCTTTTTCCAGACGATCCCAGGCTTCCTCACGGCGGGCCATTTCGCGGCTGATGACAGCTTCGCCACGCGCGTTTTCGACTTGGCGAAGGAAAACTTCGACTTCGTCGCCAACTTCGATTTTGGGGGATTCGCCGGGATCAGCAAATTCTTTCAGCTCAACGCGGCCTTCCATTTTGTAGCCGACGTCGATGATGGCTTGGCCCGCTTCGACAGCGATCACCTTGCCTTTGACGACTGTGCCCTCTTGGGGCGTGTCCATTTCAAAGCTTTCGTTAAGAAGCGCTTCGAATTCGTCCATTGCTTTGGTCATGTAGCTTTTCGTATCCTTATCAAATGTTTCTGGCCGCGCGGTTGTCTCCGCCGGTCTGGAGTTGCAATTGGTCGTTGTGGTGGCACCGTGCCGTTCTTGTCAGAAAAGCTCCGACATCAAGCACAGCGGTTGACCCGCAGCCGAACGCAAACAAAAGAGGGCCGGTTGGTACCGACCCTGCCCGTTATATCGCGCCCGAAGCTGTAACCGCCCCTTAGACAGGGCGCGTATAGGCGAATTTTGCCGCTCCTGCAAGGGCTATGGCGTGTTGGCCGGGGAATATGCGGGGTTCTGCCGGGCAAGGGTTCCGTAGCGTGCCCGGGGAAAGAGGGCAGCACAACGGATCAGGCCGAGCGCCGCGCTGCACCCTTTTCTGAGCGATCTGTACCGCCCCCCGCCGCGGTAAGCCTGCCGCTTACCCGCCCCAGCCCGCGCCCAGCCCCGGCGTGGGTTTCGGCGGATTGGCCAGATCCCCTTCGGCAAGGTCACTGCCCTGATAGCTGGCCAAATCCTCAACGAACTCCCAAAGGCGCAGAAAGGTGTCGTCGATCTTGGTCAGCACCTCCGCCACGGCGGCGGGGTTCGACCGGTCCAAGGCCGAAAGGGCGTGCATGCTGTCGGTCACCATCGGCTTGATATCCCGCGCGCATTCCTCGGTGAACCGCCGCAAAACGCTTTGCAATTCACACCGTCTTTGTTCCTGCGTGGCCACGCCCAGTTGCAGCGCGGTCTTGTGAAGCGCGTGAAAGGCGGAACGCCTCAGCGTGCTTTGAGACAGTTCATCCTTTGCGATATAGTCACTACAGCCGCCGCGCAGCGCTTCGATCGCGACCTCGCTCTGCTCTGTCCCGGTGATCATCACCGTGGCGACACCGCCGTTGCGCGGGTGGGCGCGGATCATTTGCAAACCCAGCAAACCATCCCCATCGGGCAGGGTATAGTCCAACAGGATCAAATCGAACGCCCCCTCATCCAATTGCTGGCCAAGGGCGGCAAGGCTCTCTGCCTCCGTCAGGGAGACAGGAAAGTCCAGCCCGCCGCAGAGCCGCTTGATCCGCATCCGGTCAAAGCGCTGGTCATCCACGATCAGAATACGCGCCGCCGCAACAGGTTTCGCCGCGCCATCCGCCCTATTGCCTGCACCGCTTCCGCGTTTTGCCACGCTCATCAGCCGTCCCCCTGCTTTGCCTGGGCATTTAGACCCATGGAGCCTAACAAACGGTTAACCGCCCTCTATTCCCGCGCCGCTCTGAAAGAGGAATGTTGCGGTGGCGCGGCGGGGCCGCTACATGAGCCGCCATGAGTGATACAACACGCCCCCGCCGCAACTTCTATGGCCGCCTCAAAGGCAAGGCCCTGAAGAAGTCGCAAAAGACCTATATCGACGAAGACCTCGACGCGTTGTCGCCGGGGGCCGTCGATTGGGAGAGCAATCCCGACCGCAAGCCCCTCGACCTTGATACGCTGTTTGGCGGGCGCAAGGTCTGGCTGGAAATCGGCTTTGGCGGTGGTGAGCATCTGGTGCATCAGGCCGGGCAGAACCCCGATGTGGGCATCATCGGCTGCGAGCCCTATATCAACGGCGTCGCGATGTTGCTGGGCAAAATCCGACGCGCGGGCGTGGACAACCTCGCCATTCACCCCGGTGACGTGCGCGATATGTTCGATGTGCTGCCCGAAGCCTCCATCGACCGGGCGTTCCTGCTCTATCCCGATCCTTGGCCGAAAACCCGCCACCACCGCCGCCGTTTCGTCACGCCCGAGCATCTTGAGCCGCTGGCCCGCGTGTTGAAACCCGGCGCGATCTTCCGCGTTGCGACGGATATCGAGGATTACGTTCGCCAGACGCTCGAACAGGTGCCGCAGCATGGGTTTGACTGGCTGGCCGAAGGGCCGGACGATTGGCGCGCGCCTTGGGATGATTGGATTTCGACCCGCTATGAGCAAAAGGCGCTGCGCGAAGGGCGCACGCCGCATTACCTGACCTTCCGCAAACACTGAACCGCGCCGCTTGATCGCCAGCCATCGCACGCGCGGCGATGGACGCTGCCGCCCGCCTGCGATAATAGGAACCTTGAGCAGATCAGAGGTACCTCATGTCCAGTCACGGCAGCCCCATTCCCATGTCATCGCGCGCCTGCGGGCCGCTTAGCGGCACCGCCGAAGTGCCCGGCGACAAGTCGATCTCGCACCGCAGCCTGATCCTTGGCGCCATGGCCGTGGGCGAAACCACGATCACCGGGCTTTTGGAAGGGCAAGACGTGCTCGACACCGCCAAAGCCATGCGCGCTTTCGGAGCCGAGGTGGTCGACCACGGCGGCGGCTCCTATTCCGTGCACGGCGTGGGTGTCGGCGGCTTTGCCGAGCCGGACAATGTGATCGACTGCGGCAATTCCGGCACTGGCGTGCGGCTGTTGATGGGCGCGATGGCGACCTCTCCGATCTCGGTGACCTTCACGGGCGATGCCAGCCTCAACAGCCGCCCGATGGCGCGGGTGACCGATCCGCTGGCGCTGTTCGGCACGCAATCGGTGGGCCGCGCCGGGGGCCGCCTGCCGATGACACTCGTGGGCGCGGCCGAGCCCGTGCCGGTGCGCTACACCGTGCCCGTGCCTTCGGCGCAGGTGAAATCCGCGGTGCTGCTGGCGGGGCTGAATGCGCCGGGCAAAACCGTGGTGATCGAGGCCGAGGCCACCCGCGACCATACAGAGCGGATGCTGGCAGGATTTGGTGCCGAGATCACGGTCGAAGAGATTGACGAAGGACGCGTCATCACCCTGACCGGCCAGCCAGAGTTGAAGCCGCAGCATATCGACGTGCCGCGCGACCCCTCCTCCGCCGCCTTCCCCGTCTGCGCCGCACTGATCGTGCCCGGCTCGGACGTGCTGGTGCCGGGCATCGGCCTGAACCCGACCCGCGCGGGGCTGTTCACCACCCTGCGCGAAATGGGCGCGGATCTGACGTATGAAAACGAACGTACCGAGGGCGGCGAGCCCGTGGCCGACCTGCGTGCAAAGTTCTCGCCCAACCTCAAGGGCATCGAAGTGCCGCCCGAACGGGCTGCCAGCATGATCGACGAATACCCCGTGCTCTCGGTCGTGGCGGCCTGCGCCACGGGCGAGACCGTGATGCGCGGCGTCAAGGAACTGCGCGTCAAGGAAAGCGACCGGATCGAGGCCATGGCCAGCGGGCTGCGCGCCAATGGGGTCGCGGTCGAGGACGGGCCCGATTGGTGGACCGTCAAAGGGCTGGGCCATGGCAATATCCCCGGGGGTGCGACCTGTCAGAGCCATCTCGACCACCGCATCGCCATGTCGTTCCTGATCCTTGGCATGGTCGCGCAACAGCCCGTGCAGGTGGATGATGGCGGCCCCATCGCCACCTCCTTCCCGATTTTCGAGCCGCTGATGGCCTCCTTGGGTGCGCAGGTCGAACGGTTGCTTGCGTGACAGGCGACCGGCTGATCTGGCTCAGCCTTTGCGCTGCACTGGCCTTTGCAGCCCTCGCGGGCTTTGCCGAGACACATCTGCGCGCG
This sequence comes from Sulfitobacter sp. 1A15299, assembly GCF_043556915.1. Taxonomy (NCBI): domain Bacteria; kingdom Pseudomonadati; phylum Pseudomonadota; class Alphaproteobacteria; order Rhodobacterales; family Roseobacteraceae; genus Sulfitobacter; species Sulfitobacter sp. 1A15299. The sequence continues at coordinate 50,270 of NZ_JBIFFJ010000006.1, forward strand.
GCGGGCATGGGCGTTTTGGACGGGCGGCTTCTGGGCTATGATCTGACCGAGGCGCGCGCCTATCTGGCCGCTCTCAGCCCCGCGCAGACGGCGCTGTATCTCGGCCAGTTCCGGCTGGCCGACACCGCCGTCCCCGCCCTTCTGGCACTGGCCTTGCTGCTGTGGTTCCGGCGCTGGTCGGCGGGCGGGCTGCGGCTGGGGCTGACGCTGGCCGTGGCGCTGTATCTGGGGGCGGATTACACCGAAAACATGCTGATCGGACGGCTGGTCGAATTGGGGCCGGACCGGATCACCGCACAGGCCGTCGCAACGGCGAGCCTGTTCACAGTGGCGAAATGGGTGATACTGGCGGGCTGTTTCACGGCGGCCCTGCTGCTTGGCCTGCGGGCCCGGAACAAAAGGAATTTGCAATGACAGATAACAGAGCCAACGGCATCACCGTTGCCATCGACGGCCCCGCGGCGGCGGGCAAAGGCACCGTGGCCAAGGCGGTGGCGGCGCATTTCGGCTTCGCGCATCTCGACACCGGGCTTTTGTACCGCGCGGTCGCGGCCAAGACCCTCACCGGGATGGACCCCGAGGAAGCGGCCCGGACCCTCGCCCCCGTCGATTTGGAAGACCCCAGCCTGCGCAGCCCCGAGGTAGCGCAAGAGGCCAGCAAAGTGGCCGTGATCCCTGCGGTGCGTGCCGCCCTTGTGCGGTTCCAGCGCAGCTTTGCCACCCGCGCAGGTGGTGCGGTGCTCGACGGGCGCGACATCGGCACGGTGATCTGCCCCGACGCGCCGGTCAAACTCTTCATCACCGCCAGCCCCGAAGTGCGCGCACAGCGCCGTTTCGCCGAACTGTCGGGCAAGGGGATCGAGACCAGCTATGAAGACGTGTTGGAGGATGTACGCCAGCGCGACCTGCGCGACATGAGCCGGGACCAAGCGCCGCTGAAACCTGCTGAGGACGCCAAGCAGATCGACACGACGGAAATGGCGATTGAAGATGCAGTGGCCGCCGCCGTGGCCTTGGTCGAGGCGAAACGGGGCTGACCTCCGCCGCGAAAAAGGTGGGCGCTGTCGCCCACCCCCTCAATCCTTACACAGCCGCTTTCAACTGATCGACCAGATCGCGGCGTTCCCAGCTGAAACCGCCATCCGCGTCGGGCGCGCGGCCAAAGTGGCCATAGGCCGCCGTGCGCTGGTAGATCGGCTTGTTCAATTGCAAATGCTCACGAATGCCGCGCGGGGTCAGGTCAATGATCTGCCGGATCGCTTTTTCGATCGCCGCGTCATGGACGTCACCGGTGCCATGGGTGTCGCAATAGATCGACAGCGGCTCGCTCACCCCAATCGCATAGCTAAGTTGGATGGTGCATTTGTTCGCCAGCCCCGCCGCCACAACGTTCTTGGCCAGATAGCGCGCCACATAGGCCGCCGAACGGTCGACCTTGGTCGGGTCTTTGCCCGAGAACGCCCCGCCGCCATGCGGTGCGGCCCCGCCATAGGTGTCGACGATGATCTTGCGCCCCGTGAGGCCCGCGTCGCCATCCGGCCCGCCGATCACGAAAACGCCGGTGGGGTTCACGTGCCAGACGGTGTCGGCGTCGATCCACCCCTCGGGCAGAACCTCGCGAATATAGGGCTCCACGATCTGGCGGATATCGGCGCTGGTCTGGCTTTCGCTCTCATGCTGGGTCGACAGCACGATGGAGCTTACGCCGACCGGCTTGCCGTTCTCGTAACGCACCGAAAGCTGGCTTTTCGCATCGGGCCGCAGGGTCGGCTCGGTCCCGTCTTTGCGCACCTCGGCCAGACGGCGCAGGATCGCATGGGCGTAGTGGATCGGTGCGGGCATCAACTCGGGCGTCTCATCGGTGGCAAAACCGAACATGATGCCCTGATCGCCTGCGCCCTCTTCCTTGCCATCGGCGGCATCGACGCCTTGAGCGATATGCGCGGACTGCGGGTGCAGCAGATTGGTGATCTCACATGTCGCGTGGTGGAACTCATCCTGCTCGTAACCGATGTCTTTGATGCAGGCGCGGGCGATATCCTCGACACCCGCCAGATATTCATCGAGCTTGGCCTTGTTGGCCAGCCCGACCTCGCCCCCGATCACGACGCGGTTGGTGGTGGCAAAGGTTTCGGCGGCGACCCGCGCTTCGGGTTCCTCGCTGATGAAAGCGTCGAGGATGGCATCGGAAATCCGGTCGCAGACCTTATCCGGGTGCCCCTCGGAAACGGATTCCGAAGTGAAAGTATAGTTCTGACGGGACATGTAGTGCTCCAATAAAAATTACGCACCACGTCAGGAAGCCGTTGTGGTGCTCTCCCAACGGCTTAGACAACCGCTGGTGGATGGTCAATCGGCATTCCCCGGGCTGCGACGGCGGGCCACGGCAAGCCCGCCAAGGCAGAGCGCCAGCAGCAGCGTCAAAGGCAAATCACCGCTGCGGCTGTAGAGCGTGGGCGCCAGCGGCGCCGGCAGCGGCGCGTCGATGAAGCCTGCGGAATTGAGCGGCAGCGACGCGATCACCCGCCCCTGCGGGTCGATCATCGCCGAGATGCCGGTATTGGCCGCGCGGGCCATGGGCAGCCCCTGTTCGATCGCGCGCATCCGCGCTTGGGCCAGATGCTGGCGTGGGCCTGCGGCCTTGCCGAACCAAGCGTCATTGGTCACCTGCATCAGGAAGGCGGGCCGGGCCGGAGCGGCGTTCACATCATGGGCAAAGACGGCCTCGTAGCAGATCAACGGCAATGCGGCGCCGAGCGGCCCCAGTTCCAAAACCTGCGCGCCCGGGCCGCTGGAAAAGCCGTTCCCCTCCTGCGCGGCGAGGCCGTGGATCCCGAAACGCCCCATCAGATCCCCCAAGGGCATGTATTCGCCAAAGGGCACGAGGTGATGTTTGTCATAAAGCTGATCGACCGCGCCGCCTTCGTCCAACACAACAAGGGAGTTGAAATAGCGCATGTTCGACCGGCGCTGCACGCCCAGCACCACCGGCACGTCCGAGGCCGCGCCGATCTCATCCAAGGCGCTTCCGGCCATGTCCAGCGACCAGGGGATCGCGGTCTCGGGCCAGATCACCAGATCGGGGGCGGCGCCTTCGTCTTGCGGCGCGGCGGCGGTATAGTCGAGTTGGCGGGAGAAATAGAATTCGAAGGTATCGGGGTTCCACTTATCCCGCTGCGCGGCATTGGGTTGCACCAAACGCACCACATTCTCGGTCAGCACCGCAGGCGGCGCTTGCGGGGGCAGCAGCAACAGCAGCACCGTCGAGAAGGCCAGCACCCCCTGCCCCAATCGCAGGCTCAAAGGGCCACGCAGCAGCAAGATCGCGGCGATGGCGAATAGCCAGAGGTTCAGCGCATAGGGGCCGACCCAGGCGAGCCCCTGCCCCGCCATCACGCCAACCAATGCTTGAGCGGGCATGGCCCATGGGAAGCCGGTGAAGACATAGGCGCGGAGCAGTTCCACCGCCGCCCAAGTCAGCGCCAGCGCCAGCCCGCGTTTCGGCGCGATCCAACGGGCAAGGCCAAAGGCCAGCCCCCAGAACAGCGCCATGCCAGCAGCCAGCAGGATCAGCGCAAAAGGCGCCATCCACCCATGCCGCGCCACATCGACCATGAAGGGCGAAACGATCCATTGCAGCGCATGCAGAAAATAGCCAAAGCCAAAGCCCCAGCCCAAAAGCGCCGCGCGCATCGGCCCGCCGGATTGCGCCCGAAACAGCCAAAACGCCGCCACCAGCCCGGCAAAGAGCAGAATAGGCAGCTCATAAGGCGCTTGCCCGAAGGCTGCGATGGCCCCGGCGAGGGGGGCCAGCAACATCCGGCCCCGCATCGCCAGCCGTTGCCTCATCCCCCGGCCCCTTGGGTGCGGACCCGCAGCCGTTTGATGCGGCGCGGGTCGGCGTCGATCACCTCGAACTCCGGACCATCGGGGTGCAAGACCACCTCGCCCCGCGCGGGCACGCGGCCCGACAGCATAAAGACCAAGCCGCCGAGCGTGTCGATCTCTTCTTCGTCGACGGTCTCATGGTCGGTCAGGGAATGGCCAATCTCAGCCTCGAAATCCCCCAGCGGGGTCTTGGCAAGCGCGAGATAGGTGCCGGGCTTTTCGACCGTCCAATAGGTGCCCTCGTCCACGTCATGTTCGTCTTCGATCTCACCGATGACCTGTTCGATCAGGTCTTCAATGGTCACGAGCCCGTCGACACCGCCATATTCGTCGATCACCAGGGCCATATGCCGCCGCTCGGCCTGCATCTTGGTCAGCAGCACGCCGATGGTCATCGACGGCGGCACATAGACCAAGGGCCGCAGCAGAGTGCGCAGATCAAACTTGGTGTTTTTGCCGTTGAAACCGTGGTTTAGCGCAAGGTCTTTGAGGTGGACCATGCCCACGGGCGTGTCGAGCGTGCCATCATAGACCGGCAGGCGGGTCATCCCGCTTTCCTTAAAGACCGAGACCAACTCATCCAGCGTGGCGCTGACCGGCACGGCGGTGATATCCGCCTTTGGGATCGCCACGTCATCGACCCGCATCCGGCGCAGGTTCATCATGCCATGGCCCGTGGGCCGCTCGGCCTCTGCCGAGGTCTCTGGCGTGTCGTCCTCACTGTCCGATGGGCTTAGCGCCTCGAACACCCGAGAAAAGAAATTACCGGTGCGCATCGCGCCATCATCCGGCTGCTCATGTCTGTCTTCATCTGTCAGCGCGCTCTGCGCCGCGTCAGATGATCCGTCTGTATCGCCCATTGGGTCCCGTCTGTGTTACAAAGCCCCTCAAGGCCCATTTTCCTTATATGGGTCATCATAACCCATTTTGCCAAGTATTTCGCGCTCCAACCCCTCCATCAACGTCGCGTCGGGGTCATTTTCATGGTCATAGCCCAGAAGATGCAACAGCCCGTGCACGATGAGATGGGTCACATGGGCATCTAATGGCTTCTCCGCCGCCTCGGCTTCGGCGGCGCAGGTCTCGAAAGCCAAGGCGATGTCGCCCAGTTCGAGCATCCCGTCAATGCCGGGGGTGACGGGCAGCGGATCGCCGCCCGGGGTGACCGCCCCGCGTTCCTCGGCAGGCCAACTTAGCACGTTGGTCGCCTTGGCCTTGCCGCGAAAGTCTTCGTTCAGCGCAGCGATGCGGGTGTCGTCGCAGGCCAGCAGGGTCATCTCGGCGGTTTTGGCATCAAGGCCGAGATGGCCCAAAGTGGCGCGTGCCGCAGCATGGGCGCGCGCCTCAAGGTCGACCGCCGCCCAGCGGTCGTCTTCGATCACGATGTCGAAATCTTCCAGCATCACGTCAAGCGGCACCGCTATCGGCCTCATAAGCCTCAATAATCGCGGCGACCAACGGATGGCGCACCACGTCTTTAGAGGTGAAGTAGTTGAAGCTGATGCTGGGGATTTGCTTGAGCAGCCGCTCCGCGTCCTGAAGCCCCGATTGCACCCCGCGCGGCAGGTCGATCTGGGTGCGGTCGCCGGTGATCACCATGCGCGAGTTCTGCCCCAACCGGGTCAGGAACATCTTCATCTGCATGGAGGTGGCGTTTTGCGCCTCGTCCAGCACCACGAAGGCATTGGACAGCGTGCGCCCCCGCATGAAGGCAAGCGGCGCAATCTCGATCCGCTTTTCCTCCAGCAGTTTGGCCAGTTGCTTGCCCGGCAAAAAGTCGTTCAGCGCATCATAGAGCGGTTGCATGTAGGGGTCGACCTTGTCCTTCATGTCGCCCGGCAGATAGCCCAGCTTCTCGCCCGCCTCGACCGCGGGGCGGCTGAGGATGATCCGGTCGACATGGCCGCCGATGAACATCGAAACGCCCACGGCGACAGCCAGATAGGTCTTGCCGGTGCCCGCAGGGCCGATGCCAAAGGCCAACTCATTGTCGAAGAGCGACTGCACATAGGCTTTTTGCGCATCGGTGCGCGGCTCAACCCGTTTTTTGCGGGTCTGGATTTCGATCGCGTCCGAGATCGGCATCTCCAACTGGTCGCCCTGACGCACCCCGGTGCCCGCGCCGGAATTGCCCATGCGCAGCAGACCGTCCACATCCGCAGGCTCAACCGCGCGGCCACTCTCCAGCCGGACATAGAGCGCGTTAAGCAGGCTCTCGGCCTTCTCAACAGCCTCGGCTTCGCCCAGAATTTGCAGGTGATTGCCGCGCCGGATGATCTGCACCTCAAGCGATTTTTCGATGGCCGCCAGATGCGCGTCATAGGCGCCGCAGAGGTCGATCAAAAGGCGGTTGTCGGGAAATTCCACCACCCGTTCGGCCGCGGTTTCCGGTGTCATCAGATCAGTTGAAGGCAATGCGCGTATCCTTTGTGAAGCACTGAATGTTGAAATAGTCAGACCGGACCGAATTACCAACCCGTCGCGACAAAAAGGGCCGAAGCGCAACGCGCTCCGGCCCGGGGTCTGTGATATGGCCCGCCAAGGTCAGTTCGGGTCTTTGATGTTGGAGCCGCCTTTGAAGTGGCCCGCGGTATGTGTCGGCGGTGCTACGCCCGAGCAGACCGGCTTGCCGAATTTATCAAGCCGCGCCGAAAGATAGCCCTCGACCCCGTCGTCGATGATCCAGTGGTCGCACCCGTTGGGATCGACCCAGATGCCCGCCTGAAGCTGGCTCAAATGCTTTTTGTCGATGCCCCGGTCAAAGGTCTTGTCCGAAGGGTAGCCCCGGCCCAAACCGCCTTCGTAATCGGTACAGGCCGAAAGGCCGACGGCACAGGCTGTGACCATGAGAAGTTTCGTCTTAATCACTTTTACGGTCCCTTCAGCGAATGCAGATAATTTCGACACGGCGGTTCTTAGCCATGTTCGCAGCGGAATTGTTCGGCACGGCGGGCATCCGTTCGCCATAGCCCCGCACGTCGGCGATTCTAGCGCCGACTTGGTTGGCGATGCGCGCCACGGCATTGGCCCGGTTGTAGGACAGGCGCATGTTATAGGCGTCCGACGCGCGGCTGTCGGTATGGCCGGTGATGATGTAGGACACCGCCCCGGTCGACTGGAAGAAATGCGCCAGACGCGCCCGGCCCTGCGGCGAGATGCTGTATTTGTCGGTGGCAAAGAACTGATCCGCCTCCATCACGCCGCAGACATCGCCGCGGCGGCAGACCGGAATGCCCTGACGGGTGGTATGCGGGGTCATATAGCCCTCGGCCCCGTCATCCATGACCCAATGTTCACAGCCATCCGGGTCTACCCAGATGGTCGGCGTGTAAACGCCTTTGTCACGGCCCTGTTGCGAGGGTGTCTGCGCATCGGCCGAGGTGCTGGCCACGGTCAGCGCCGCTGCCATCGTCAGGCTGGCCATGGCGCGCAGTGCTTTGGAAATAGTGGGTCCCACAGCGTTTGTCCTATTCTAATTTCTGGTTCTTATCTTTGGCAAATGCGACCCCTCCCCGGACCCGCGCCTTTTGAGTATAGGGTCAGGTTAGGTAAAAACGGTCTCGCTGTGAAGCTGTGAAATCAACATTTTGTGGCCGAACCTTGACGCATTACAACGAATCCGCCGCGCGATATTGGCAAATCGGCTTTAAAGGACGGCCCCGCTACCTTGCCCCGATGCGCCGAAAACGCACCATTAAATACGGTCCGACGACAATCACACACGAGACAGCGGGATTGTTCGCAGGCAGCGCCCCCTGCCATTGAATTTTCTTGAAAACCGCACCTTTAGTCCTAAACCTCATTCCATCGGATCGCGAGGGTGGGACTTCGCGCGGCTTTGCCGATCTTGACTGCTGCAATGAAAACTGGGGGACCAACTTATGATGAAAACGCTACTCGCCACCGCCGTCACCGGCCTGCTTGCCCTGCCCGCCTTCGCGGGAGGTGTGAAATATGCCTATCACAACCAAGGGGTGGCCCATCCCACAGGCAATGTGATCCACGTCAGCTGCTACCGCGGCCCGTGGAACGACGTGATCTGGGACCGGCCAAACTCGGTCTTCGTGCATAGCCTCGTGGCCGTGGGCTATGACTTTTCCACCGCCCATGCCGTGGCCGAACGGGTCTGCCGGGATCACACACTCGTCGGCAACCCCGAGGGGCTGAAAGCGACGATGAAGCGGATTTTTGCGGATGCCGCATCGCACCGCAAACACAACTACTGAAAAACTACGGGTGCGCGGCGACGCGCACCCGTTGCAAGCCCCTTAGGACTGCGGATCAGACCAGAACGGCGGCCAGTGAATTGGTCTTGGCCTTGGTCACACGCACGCGCTGGATGTCACCAATCTGCGCCGTGCTGTCTTCGATATGTACCGCGTGCAGGTATTCCGACTTGCCCAGCATCTGACCGGGCAAACGGCCCTTCTTCTCGACCAGAACCGATACTTCGCGGCCCACCATCGACTGCTGGATTTCCTGCTGGTGCTGGGTAATCAGCCCTTGCAGGCGCTGCAAACGGCCATCGGCCACAGCCGGATCGACCAACGGGCGTTCGGCGGCGGGGGTGCCGGGGCGGGTGGAGTATTTGAACGAATAGGCATAGCCGTAGCGCACCTGACGGACGAGCTCCATCGTGGCCTCGAAATCCGCCTCGGTTTCTTCCGGGAAGCCGACGATGAAATCACCTGACAGCACGATGTCGGGCCGCGCTTCGCGGATGCGCTCCAGCAGCTTGAGGTAGCTTTCGGCGGTGTGGCTGCGGTTCATTCGTTTCAGGATATGGTCGCTGCCCGATTGCACCGGCAGGTGCAGATAGGGCATCAGTTCGGGGACTTCACCATGGGCCGCAATAAGGTCGTCGCCCATGTCATTGGGGTGGCTGGTGGTGTAGCGGATACGCTCCAGCCCGTCGATCTTGGCCAGCGCGCGGATCAACCCGGCCAGCGTCATGCCGCCGTGATAGGCGTTGACGTTCTGACCCAGTAGCGTGACCTCGCGCACGCCGCGCTCGACCAGATCGCGCGCCTCTTCCAGCACCTTCTCGGCAGGGCGGGAGACTTCAGCACCGCGGGTGTAGGGCACCACGCAGAAGGCGCAGAACTTGTCGCAGCCCTCTTGTACGGTCAGGAAGGCGGCGGGGGCGCGTTTCGCCTTGGGGCGGCCCTTGAGGTGGTCGAATTTGTCTTCTGCCGGGAAGTCGGTGTCGAGCGCGCTTTGCCCGCCCTGCACCTTCGCCTCCATCTCGGGCAGACGGTGGTAGCTTTGCGGGCCAACCACCAGATCGACGGCGGGCTGGCGGCGCATGATCTCTTCGCCCTCGGCCTGGGCCACGCAGCCCGCCACGCCAATCTTCAGATCAGGCCGCGCGTCTTTCAGCGGTTTCAAGCGGCCCAATTCGGAATAGACCTTCTCCGCCGCCTTCTCGCGAATATGGCAGGTGTTGAGCAGGATCATATCCGCGTCGTCGGCGCGGTCGGTGGTGACATAGCCTTGCCCGCCCAAGCTCTCGGCCATGCGTTCGCTGTCATAGACGTTCATCTGGCAACCATAGGTCTTGATGAACAGCTTTTTCGGTTGGGTCATGGCGGGCATCCAAGGGTTTTGACGGATTTCGGGCAGATGGCGTCGTCTAACAGCGGTGGCCGCGTCTTGCAATGCACCCGGAATTGGCCGACTTTACCAGCGGCAAATTCCAGCGGGGGCCTATGCGGTATCGCGATCTCGACCAGCTTATCAAAGAGGCCCGCACGGAGCTGAACACAGGCCCCATCGCCATGATCTTGGTCGAGGATGCGGTTGAGGTCGACACCACCCTGCGCCACCACCAGCAGGCGGGGTTCGACAGCGTCGTGGCGCTGATGCCGCCCGGTTTCGACCTGCCCCGCGACCTAGAGGAAAGCGTGCTGCGGGTGGACTATGACGCCACCGCCGAAGCCGCGCTGGAGCGGGCCGTGAACCACATGATCGCGGCGGTGCCGGGGCAGTGGCTTTACTACTGCTACAACGCGGAATACCTGTTTCACCCTTTCAGCGAGACGCGCAACGTCAAGGAGTTGCTGGCCTTTCACAGCGAAGAACGGCGCGATGCGATGCTGGCCTATGTGGTGGACCTCTATGCGCTGGACCTCAAGCGACACCCCAATGCCGTCTCACTGGATCAGGCGCATTTGGACCGCTCGGGCTATTACGCGCTGGCGCGCAAGGATACGGCCCGAGACGGGCATCCCAAGGAACGGCAGCTTGATTTCTTTGGCGGGCTACGCTGGCGGTTCGAGGAACATGTGCCGCCACAAAGCCGCAAGATCGACCGTATTCCGCTGTTTCGCGCCAAACCGGGGCTGCAGCTGCGCGGCGACCACAGGTTCAACGACGAAGAATACAACACCTACGCCTGCGAATGGCATCACAACGTCACGGCGGCGATCTGCTCGTTTCGCACGGCCAAGGCGCTGAAACGCAATCCCGGCAGCCGCTATGACATTCCCACATTCCAATGGCATAACTCCGAGCCGTTCGAGTGGCATTCCCGGCAGTTGATGGATCTGGGTTTGATGGAGCCGGGGCAGTGGTTCTGACAGGCTCCCCTTTCAACCGACCCGCCCGTGGGAACCACGGGCATCGCCCTCCCTCCCCCCGGAGGGCGATGCCCTCTGCGCATGGCGGCCGGCCTTTTCGACGCATGGACAAGACGCCGCCGGCATCGGTGGCCCTCTCAAACTTTCCTCCGAAGTGCGCTGCCCTTACCGCTTTACGTCCAACCGCCCAAATCCGGCGCGCGCCCAAAACCTCCTTGCACTCGCCCGCCATGCTCCTATGACGGAAGACAGCCACAACGGAGGGTCCGATGGCCGTCAACATGCTCGACACATTCATCAAACCGATGCACCGCGAGGGCATCAAATTCGTGGCGATCTTCGCCGCCGTCACGCTGGTGCTCTTTGCCATCGAAGAAGTCCTTGGCTGGATCGGCGTGGGCCTGACGATCTGGTGCTACTACTTCTTTCGCGACCCCGAGCGTGTCACCCCCGACCGGCCCGACCTGATCGTCAGCCCCGCCGATGGCATCGTCTCACTCATCGAGCCTGCGGTGCCCCCCGCCGAACTGGGCATGCCGGATGTGCCGCTGACCCGCGTCAGCGTTTTCATGAGCGTCTTCAACTGCCACATCAACCGCGCCCCCGTGGCAGGCAAGGTGCAGGCCGTGGCCTACCGTCCGGGCAAGTTCTTCAACGCCTCGCTCGACAAGGCCAGCGCCGACAACGAGCGTAACAGCCTGTGCATCCGCATGGACGACGGGCGCGACATCGCGGTGGTGCAGATCGCGGGCCTCGTGGCGCGGCGCATCGTCTGCTTCGTGAAATCCGGCGACGGGCTTGAGACCGGCGAACGCTTCGGCTTGATCCGCTTCGGCTCCCGGCTAGATGTTTACCTGCCCGAAGGCGTCGACCCGATGGTGCGCATCGGGCAGACCATGGTCGCCGGGGAAACCGTGCTGGCCGAGTTGAAACAGCCGGTTGCAGAGACCGCCCCGCTTTAGGAAAGACCCCATGCGCCCCCCTTCTGAAAAGACCGGCGCGGACCTTGCGCTGATCCAGCTTCTGCCCAATGCGCTGACGATCACCGCGATTTGCGCAGGGCTATCGGCGATCCGCTTTGGGGTGCAGGGCAACTACGTGCTGGCGGTGCAACTGATCCTTCTGGCCTGCGTGCTGGATGGCTTGGACGGGCGGCTTGCGCGGCTTTTGCGGTCTTCCAGCCCGATGGGCGCGGAACTCGACTCGCTGGCCGATTTCCTGAACTTCGGCGTGGCCCCGCCGCTGATCCTCTATTTTTGGGCGCTGCAGGACATGCGCTCGGCGGCCTGGATTTCCGTGCTGATCTATGCGGTTTGCTGCGTGGTGCGACTGGCGCGGTTCAACGTCAACGACAAGGCCGAAGCGGCCAAGGCCAAGAATGGCGATGCGGTGGGGGAATCCGGTTCCTTCTTCACCGGCATCCCGTCGCCCGCGGGCGCGCTGCTGGTGCTCTTGCCGATGACGCTGTCCTTTGCCTTTCACAACCGGCCCATCCTGCCGGATTGGATGATCTGCCTGCATATGGTGCTGATCGGTTTTCTGATGATCAGCCGCATCCCCACATGGTCTTTCAAAACCACCAAAGTCTCCCGACGCCATGTGAAATACCTGCTGGTGGGCGTGGCAATTTTCGCCGCCGCCCTCGCCACCTACGCTTGGACCACGCTTGTCGTGCTTTGCTTGGCCTATATCGGCATGGTGATCTGGGGGCTTCTGAGAGCACGGAAAACGGGTTTAACCAAAAGGAATTGAAATGGACATCAAGGCGGTCGAGACATCCTATGCCCGTTGGGCACCGATCTACGACAAGACCTTCGGCGCCCTGACCAGTGGCGGTCGCCGCCATGTCGTGGCCCATATCAACAAGGGCAGCGGCTCTGTCCTTGAAGTGGGGGTCGGCACTGGCCTGTCCCTGCCCCACTATGCGCCGCACCTCTCGGTCACCGGCATTGATTTCAGTGACGAGATGCTTGCCAAGGCCCGCCAGCGCGTCTCCCGCGAAGGGCTGCAACATGTCGCGGGCTTGCGCCAGATGGACGCGCGCGACCTCGACTTCCCCGATGCCAGTTTCGACACGATCGCCGCGATGCATGTGCTCTCCGTGGTGCCCGAGCCTGAGCGCGTGATGGAAGAGATCGCCCGCGTGCTGAAACCCGGCGGTCAGGTGGTTATCGCCAACCATTTCATGCGCACCACGGGCGTGCTCGGCTTTCTGGAAAAAGTCTCGGCCCCCTTTGCGAATACGCTGGGCTGGCATTCGGATTTCGAGATGGAGACCGTTCTGCAACAAGACGCGTTGGAGGTCGAAGACGAACGCGCCCTGCCGCCCATGGGGATGATGACCTTCTTGGTGCTGCGCAAAGGCGGCTGATCACGCAGGCGGCGGGGTGTGCCCCGCCGGTTCAGGTCTTCCGGCGCAGCCGGATCACCACATCGACCGAGGCAATCTCGGCCCCTTCGGGCGCATCGGGAAGCTGTGCGATGACCAATTGCTCCGAGGGTGCATCGGTCAGCTTGCTGTCGTCTTCCCAAAAGAAATGCGGGTGGTCATGGGTGTTGGTGTCGAAATAGCTTTTCGAGCCATCCACAGTCACCTCCTGCAACAGCCCGGCATCGCAGAACGCGCGCAGCGTGTTGTAGACCGTGGCCAGCGACACGGCCTCGCCCTGCCCCTTCGCGGCCTCGAACAGGCTTTCGGCGGTGACGTGGCGGTCTTGCCCATCGCCCACCAGAAGGCTTGCCAGCGTGACACGTTGGCGCGTGGGGCGCAGCCCGGCCTGAGCCAACCAGCGCGTTCCGACCTCTTGTTCCTCTACGGACATCAGTTCCCTGCCTTTCAGGGTCATATAAAGGAGGAAATCCCCGGTTTTCAATTGAAAACCTTGCATCAATCGTCGCAGCGCCCCTGCCGCGCCCTTGCGGCACGCGGCGGCGGGGTGCTAAACGGGGCCGGACATTATAACAGAGCAGCAGGAGAGCCGCAGCATGGCCGACTACCCCACGAGTTTCGACAAGGAAGATCTGCTGAAATGCGCCCGCGGTGAGCTTTTTGGCCCCGGCAACGCACAGCTTCCCGCCCCGCCGATGCTCATGATGGACCGGATCACCGATGTCTCGGCCGATGGCGGCGCCCATGGCAAGGGCCATATCACCGCCGAATTCGATATCACCCCGGACCTGTGGTTCTTTGACTGCCACTTCCCCGGCAATCCGATCATGCCCGGCTGCCTTGGCCTCGACGGTCTGTGGCAGCTCACGGGCTTCAACCTCGGCTGGCGCGGCTGGCAGGGGCGCGGTTATGCGCTCGGCGTGGGCGAGGTGAAGCTCACCGGCATGGTGCGCCCGGACCGCAAGATGCTGACCTACAAGATCGACTTCACCAAGGCGATCCAGACCCGCCGCCTGACCATGGGCGTGGCTGACGGTATCGTCGAAGCCGATGGCGAAGTGATCTATCAGGTAAAAGACATGAAAGTCGCCCTCAGCGAAAGCTGAAGCGCTGCGACTTTATGGATATGAAAAGGGGGCCAGGCGGCCCCCTTTTGCATTGCCGCTCAAAGCGTCTGCATGTCTTGCACCTTACCGTCATGCCGCCCGGTCACAGCGGCCTCGGCCAATACGGCGGCCACGTCAGCACGATGCGCCTCACCCTTCTGATCGACACCCTCGCCCAGTTTGACCGCATTGGTCTTGGGGTCATCGGTCAGCGCCACGGGCCGCAGGATCGAATGGGTCAGGCCAGAGCCTTGCAGATGTTCATCCGCCGCCTGTTTCGCCTTCAGGTAATGGGTCATCTCATGATCCTCAGGCGGGTTGTCGGCGCCCACCGAACTCAGCATCACGAAGCGGTCGACCTTAGCCTCGCGGGCCAGATCGACCAGATGCTGCGCGCCTTCGCGGTCGACCTTTTCGGTCATCTCCGGCCCGGTGCTGCTGCCCGACCCGGCGGCGAAGACAACGGCGTCGACACCGTCACAGACACCCGCTTGCAGGTTGGTTAGATCACCCTTCCGCTCTTCGGTGCCCTCGGGCAGGACAGAGGTGTCGGAGCCGTCGCGCACCAATGCGATGGGCTCGGCCCCGCGATCTTTTAATTCACTGACAAGCAAACGCCCGGTTTTGCCGGTCGCACCGGCGACAAGTACTTTCATGGTCATATGGAACCTCTCGCAATTTAGTTTGATACGGGCGAGCGGCGTTTCGCGCCGCCCGCCCTTTGCCGGTTACGACGGCAGGAAAATCGACTTGGCGTTGACGAATTCTTTCATGCCAAAGCCACCATGCTCACGCCCGTAGCCGGAGTCCTTCACCCCGCCGAAGGGCATGTTCGGATCGGCAGCGCCAAAGTTGTTGATCCGCACCATGCCGGTGTCGAATTCATCGCGCGCAAGGCGCAGGGCGTGTTCTTCATCCGTGCAGAAGATGCCGCCGCCCAGACCGTAGCGGCTGTCATTGGCAATGCGCATCGCGTCTTCGTCATCCTTGGCGCGGATGACCGAGGCGACGGGGCCGAAGATCTCATCGTCATAGGCTGGCATGCCCGGCTTGACCTCGGCCAATACGGTCGCAGGATAATAGGCGCCCGTGCGGTCGGGCACTTCGCCACCGCAAAGCACCTTGGCCCCCTTCTCGACGCTCTCTTTCACCTGATCGCGGACGGTTTCGGACTGCTCTTGGCTCGACAAAGGTCCAAGCTTGGTGTCTTCGTCCATCGGATCCCCCATCGGGATCGCCTTCATCGCATCGACGTACGCGCTTACAAAGGCGTCGTAATTCTTCTCGGTCACGATGAAACGCTTGGCCGACACGCAGGTCTGGCCATTGTTGTAAAGCCGCCCCATGGTCGAGAATTTCACCGCTGTCTCGATATCGGCATCGTCCAACACGAGATAGGCGTCGTTCGACCCCAGTTCGAGCACGGATTTCTTCAAATGTTTCGCGGCCTCGGCCCCGATATGGCTGCCCGCGCTGTCAGAGCCGGTCATGGTCACGCCGCGCACCAGCTTGTGCCCGATCAGCTTGTCAGAGGTATCGTGGTCGATGACAATGACGTTGAACAGGTCTTTGGGCAGGCCCGCTTCTTCGCAAAGCTCTTTCAAACGCAGGCCGCTGCCGGTACAGATCTCCGCATGTTTCAGGACGCAGCCGTTGCCGGTCATCAGGTTCGCGGCCAGCACGCGCACGGGCTGGTAGAGGGGGAAGTTCCACGGCTGAATCTGATAGATTACGCCGATGGGCTGATAGGTCACCACACCGCGTTTCTTGCCGCCCGCGTGTTTGCGCTCTTCGTCCTTCAGCATGTCGGGGCCGTTCTCGGCGGTATACTCAAAGATCTGCGCGCAGAGTTCGACCTCGGTCAGCCCGTCTTTGTAGAGCTTGCCCACCTCGCGGGTCATCAACTCCGACAGGCTTTCCTTATTCTCGCGCAGCTTCTCGGCGATCTTTTTCAGATAGGGCGCGCGTTCGGCATGGGTCAGCTTGCGCCACTCTTTAAAGGCCTCATGCGTGGCCTCGACCGCTTGGGTCGCTTCGGCTTCGGACATCACGTCATAGGTGTCGAGCACCTCTTCGGTGGCGGGATTTACCGTATTGATCTTGGGCATTCTGATCTCCTTCATGTCTCGGGGGGGCAACACCGCCTGCACCTGCCCCGTTCCATCACAGAACCTTGACCGCGATCTTCGCGCGTGGTGGGTCGGCAAAGCGCTTGCGCCGTATGGGCGTGCTGGCATACACCGGGTCTGCCAAAACAAAGGAGTGCTGCGCATGCGCCGCGTCGTCGTCACAGGGTTGGGGATTGTCTCATCCATCGGAAACAACGCCGAAGAAGTGCTCGAAGCACTGAAAAACGGCACCTCCGGGATCGAAGCCAGCCCGGAGATGGCCGAACACGGGTTCCGCAGCCGCGTTGCCGGGACGCTGAAGATCAATCTGGCCGATCACATCGACAAGCGCACCCTGCGTTTCATGGGGCCGGGCGCGGGCTATGCCTATGTCGCCATGCAGCAGGCGATCAAGGATGCGGGTCTGGACGAGGCGCAGATCAGCAACCCGCGCACCGGTCTGGTGGCAGGCTCCGGTGGGCCATCGACCTCGGCCATGTTCGCCGCGCACAACATCGTGAAAGACACCGGCGCGACCAAGCGGATCGGGCCCTTCGCGGTGCCGAAATGCATGTCCTCGACCGTGAGCGCGAACCTGTCGACCGCTTTCAAAATCAAGGGCATCAACTATTCCATCACTTCCGCCTGCTCCACCTCGCTGCATTGCATCGGCAACGCGGCCGAGCAGATCATGCTGGGCAAGCAGGACGTGATGTTCGCCGGTGGTGGCGAGGAGCTGGACTGGACGCTGTCGTGCCTCTTCGACGCGATGGGCGCGATGTCCTCGAAATACAACGACGCGCCCGAGACGGCGAGCCGCGCTTTTGATGCCGACCGCGACGGTTTCGTGATCTCCGGTGGCGGCGGCATGCTGGTGCTGGAAGACCTCGACCACGCGCTGGCGCGCGGTGCGAAAATCTACGCCGAGGTGACCGGCTATGCCGCCACCAGCGACGGGCATGACATGGTCGCCCCTTCGGGCGAAGGCGGCGAGCGCGCGATGCGTCTGGCGCTGGAGACCCTGCCCGAGGGCCGCAAGGTGGGCTATATCAACGCCCATGGCACCTCGACGCCCGTGGGCGACGTGGGCGAGATCGAGGCCGTGCGCCGCGTCTTCGGTGAGGGCAACACCCCGCCCGTCAGCTCCACCAAGTCGATGACCGGCCACGCACAAGGCGCTGCCGGCGCGCTTGAGGCGATCTTCTCGCTCTTGATGCTCGACAACGATTTCATCGCCAAGTCGATCAACGTGCAAAACCTCGACCCGGCGCTGGATGCGTCCGAGATCGCGCTGGAGCGGGTCGACAACGCGGGCCTCGACTCGGTGATGACGAACTCCTTCGGGTTCGGCGGCACCAACGGGTCGATGATCCTGTCGAAGTACCAAGGCTGAGGGCTGGGCATGTCTGGATTGCTTGCAGGAAAACGCGGCCTCGTCATGGGTGTGGCCAATGAACGCTCCATCGCCTGGGGCATCGCCAAGGCAATGGCCGAGGCCGGGGCTGAACTGGCCTTCACCTATCAGGGTGAGGCTTTTGGCAAGCGGCTGGAGCCGCTGGCGCAGAGCGTGGGCTCGGACTTCATGGTCGACGTTGACGTAACCGACGACGCCTCGCTCGACCGCGCTTTCGAGGAGTTGGGCGCGCGTTGGCCGACGATCGACTTCGTCGTGCATGCCATTGCCTTTTCGGACAAATCCGAACTGACGGGGCGTTTTTTGAACACCAGCCGGGCGAACTTCAAGAACTCGATGGATATCTCGGCCTATTCCTTCATCGACGTGGCGCGCCGCGCGCATCCGCTGATGAAAGACAACGGCGGCACGCTGATGACGCTGACCTACATGGGCTCGAACCGGGTGACGCCGAATTACAATGTGATGGGCGTGGCCAAGGCGGCGCTGGAAAGTGCGACGCGCTATCTGGCGAATGATCTGGGGCCGGAAGGCATCCGAGTGAACGCGATTTCGCCGGGTCCGATGAAGACGCTTGCCGGGGCGGCGATTGGCGGCGCGCGCAAGACCTACAAGCATACCGATCAGAATGCGCCGTTGCGGTCGAACGCGACCTTGGAAGCTGTGGGGGGCACGGCGGTCTATCTGGCCTCCGACGCGGGCGCTTGCACGACGGGGGAGATCATCCGCGTCGATGGCGGCTTCCACGTGCTGGGGATGCCGCAGGCGGAGAACCTGTAAAGCGGTTTCGACTGTCCCGGCCCGGAATCAAGCCGCAGGCGCCGGGCCGGGGTGGCAATATTGACCTGAGGGCCATCGCCTGGCCGCGGGTCGGCGATCCAACGGTTGAACCATGCCACTTTATGGTTCAGCCGTGACGTGAATTCGCGAAGTTTCGTCCAGCCTCGCCAAATCGCCTACCCAGGGGGCGGGCAGGCGATGGCCCGGCGCCTGCGGCTTGATTCCGGGCCGGGTGGCAACTTCTACCGCAGCACATCCGTCTGCCAGAGCCAAACCTTCATCCCGCCATGCGCGATCGCCGGCCCCTGCCCCTTCCACGGCAGCCCCGTCGCCTTCGCCAGCGCGGGCTCTGACGTCACCAATCCCACGCGCCAGCCGCGGAAGCGCGCTTTCAGCGTCTCCCCCAGCGTCCCGTAGAGCGGATAAAGCAGCTTCTTGTTGCCGATCCGCCCGCCATAGGGCGGGTTCACGATCACCAGTCCGGGCGGACCCTCGGGCGGCTGCACCTCCCCGGCCCCGTGGCAGGCAAAATGACACCATTCCCCCACCCCGGCCCGGTCGGCATTGGCCGTGCTCATCCGTACCGCGCCTGCGTCCCGGTCCGAGCCGTGGAACCGCGCGGCAGGCTCGGCCACCTCCCCCTCCGCGCGCATCGCGCCCCACGCCCTGGCATCGAAACTCGCCACATCCTCAAAGGCGAAGCGCCGCGAGCGTCCGGGCTTCAGCCCCGCCGCGATCTCCGCCGCCTCGATCAGGAACGTGCCCGAGCCGCACATCGGATCAACCACCGGCTCACCGGGCACATAGCCGCAAGACCGCAGCATCAGCGCCGCCATGTTCTCGCGCATCGGCGCCTTGCCCACGGCCTCCTTGTGACCGCGCTTGTGCAGCGCCTCGCCGGAGGTATCGAGGCTGAAGGTCACCTGATTGTCGTGAATACGCACTTTCAGCACCAGCGCCGCCTCGGCGTCCACCGTGATCCCGTGGCTCTCGCGCAGCGCCGTCTCGACCCGCTGCGCCGCCGCTCCGGCGTGGTAAATCTTCGACGCCTTGGTCGTCACCTGCACCTTCACCGGCACATCCGACCGCAACACGTCACCGAAGGGGAACTTCCGACAGCGTTTGTCCAACTGCGCCAGATGGAAGGCCATGAAACCGCCGATCCGCACCAGCACACGCGCGGCACCGCGCAGCTCAAGATTGGCGCGCCAGACCTCGGGCCAGCCGCCCTGCACGCGCACGCCACCGGGCTGGGCCTGCGCTGCTGCAAAACCTTTTTCCTGCGCTTCGGCGCAGAGCAAATCCTCAAGCCCGGGCGGGCAGACAAGGAAAATCTCGAATGTATCTGGGGTATCCATGGCCCCTGCATAAGCGCCAATGCGCGGGCGTGCGAGGGGAAAAGACGCTGGATACGTCTTTGGAGCGTGCCGGGGGGGAAAGCCCCCCGGCCACCGACATCAGGCCGCCGAAGCGATCTTGACCAGTTCGATGTCGAACTGCAGGTCTTTGCCCGCCAGCGGGTGGTTGGCGTCGAGCGTGACGGTGGTCTCGTCAACCTCGACCACGGTCACCGGCAGTGCTTGGCCCTCGGGGGTCTGCATTTGCAGCTGCGTACCGGGATCGAGCGGGATGTCCGCCGGGATGCCTTCGCGCGGCACGGCCTGACGCATCTCGGGGTTCACGGGGCCATAGGCCTCTTCACTGGGCACTTGAACGACCTTCTTGTCGCCCTCGGTCATGCCGGGCAGCGCGCTGTCGAGACCGGGGATGATCTGGCCCGAACCCACGACGAACTCAAGCGGGTCGCGGCCCTCGGAGCTGTCGAATGTGGTGCCGTCTTTCAACGTGCCGGTATAGTGAATCTGTACTGTGTCGCCGGATTTGACCTCAGCCATCGGGTGTCTCCAATCTGTAGGGGAAAAGGGAAGGAGGCCGCGTATCTGCGCGGGTGCTCCAAATTCCGCGACAGCATGAAGATTGTGACCCCGAGAGTAAACCCCCCGTCCGGGTCGAACGCGGAATTCGCCCCTTTTCGCCGCCGCCCCTGCGTGCCACTCTGCCGCGACACGGAAAGGGAGAGCCTGTCAGATGCCCATCACCACCTGCGTTTTCGACGCCTATGGAACCCTCTTCGACGTGGCCGCCGCCGCCCGCGAGGCCGCAGCCGAACCCGCTTTCGCCGCGATTGCCGAGACATGGCCGGAACTGGCGGAACACTGGCGTCTCAAGCAGTTGCAGTATTCATGGCTTCGGGCAGTGACCGGGGCGCATGACGATTTCTGGCAGGTCACCCAAGAGGGGCTGGACTGGACGCTAGAGAAGATGAACCTCGCCGATGACCCTGCCCTGCGCAAGCGCCTGCTGGCGCTTTACTGGGAGCTTCGCGCCTATGACGAGGTGCCCGCCATGCTGCAAGCGCTCAAGGACGGGGGCCTGAACACCGCGATCCTGTCCAACGGCGCGCCCGCGATGTTGGACGGGGCGGTGCAATCGGCGGGAATCGGTGGTCTTTTGGATGTTTCGCTCTCGGTGGAAAGCGTCGGCGTCTTTAAACCGCATACGTCGGTCTACGACCTTGTCGGGGCACACTTCGGCTGCGCCAAGGACGAGGTGCTGTTCGTGTCCTCCAACGGCTGGGACGCGGCGGCGGCGACGGGCTATGGGTTCACCACTGCATGGGTAAACCGGGGCGGCGATCCGGTGGACCGGTTGCCGTGGAAACCCGCGCATCAGCTGCGCGAACTCAGCGGCATTCCCGCGTTGGCGGGTCTGTAATGCCCCGTTTCACCACCTCCGACGGGCTGTCGCTACATTACACGGATGAGGGCCGCGGCCTGCCGATCCTTTGCCTTGCCGGGCTCACCCGCACCGGCGCGGATTTCGACTACCTCGCCCCGCATTTGGCCGATCACCGGTTGATCCGCATGGACTACCGGGGCCGGGGCCGCTCGGATTTCGACGCGAATTGGCGGAACTACACGCTCTCGGTGGAATGCCGCGACGTGCTGGAATTGCTTGCGCACCTGGGCTTGGAACAGGTCGCCCTCATCGGCACCTCGCGCGGCGGGCTTAACGCCATGGCGCTGGCGATGACTGCCCATGATCACCTTTTGGGCGTGGCGCTGAATGACGTCGGCCCCGAGCTTGATCCCAAAGGCGTGGAATTCATCATGGGCTATCTTGGCCGCAACCCCGCCGCCAAAACGTATGAGGAGGCCGCCGCCGCCATGGCCCGCGCCTTCCCCGAGTTTCACGGCGTGCCCGAGAGCCGCTGGCTTGAGGAGGTCAAACGCCACTACAGGGCGACCGACGAGGGGCTGAAGATCACCTATGATCCGCATCTGCGCGATGCCGTGGCCGCCGCAGGCCAACAGACTGTCGACCTTTGGCCGTTCTTCGATGCGCTGCAAGGGCTGCCGCTGGTCACGATCCGGGGGGCCAATTCCACCCTGTTCAGCCGCGAGACGCTGATGCAGATGCAGGCCCGCCGCCCCGATATGATCGTGGCCGACGTGCCGGACCGCGGCCATGTCCCCTTTCTCGACGAACCCCAAGCGCTTGCCGCGCTGCACGAATGGATAGGACAAATCAAATGAACATCGACATGATCCGCGCCGCCGCCGACCGCGCCAAGGGGCATGTGCGGCGCACGCCGCTCTTGAACTCCCCCTTTCTGGACGAGATCGCGGGCCGCCGGGTCTGGGTCAAACCCGAGTGTTTGCAGCATACCGGCAGCTTCAAGTTCCGCGGCGCGTGGTCGGCCCTCTCGGCCCTGCCGAGCGCGCAGCGCGCCAAGGGCGTCATCGCCTATTCCAGTGGCAACCACGCCCAAGGCGTGGCACTGGCCGCGAAAATGCACGGCGCGCCCGCCGTGATCGTCATGCCCGAAGACAGCCCGCGGCTGAAGATCGCCAACACCCGCGCCTATGGCGCCGAGGTGGTGCTCTATGACCGCGCGAATGAGAGCCGCGAGGAGATCGGCGCCGCCTTGGCCGAGGAACGCGGGCTCACGCTGATCAAGCCCTATGACGAGCCGCAGGTGATCGCGGGCCAAGGCACCACAGGGCTGGAAATCGCCCAGCAGGCCGCCGAGGCCGGGATCACGGCGGCCCAGGTGATCGTCTGTTGCGGCGGCGGGGGCCTGACCTCTGGCATCGCATTGGCGTTGGAGGCCGAAGCGCCGAAATTCCGCGTGCGCCCGGCGGAACCCGAGGGGTTCGACGATGCCGCCCGCTCGTTGCTTTCCGACCAGATCGAGCGAAATGCGAAGGCGCTCGGCTCGATCTGCGACGCCATCGTGACGCCTGCGCCGGGGGAGCTGACCTTCCCGATCATGCAGCGGCTGGTGGGGCCGGGGCTGGTGGTGAGCGACGAGGAGGCGTTGCAGGCGATGGGGCACGCGTTCAACCGGTTAAAACTCGTGGCCGAACCGGGCGGTGCCGTGGCGCTCGCGGCGGCACTGTTCCGGGGCGGAGAGATTGAAGGGGACGATGTGATCGTTACGATCTCCGGGGGCAACGTGGACGCGGATATGTTCACCCGCGCTTTACAGACACTGGGATAAAAACAAGGGCAGCGCCGCCCCAGGGGGGCGGGTCGGCGCTGCCCGGCGTTGCCGCCGGGCGGGGCATTTCTGAAGCCCAGACGCTTTGACCTCCGCCACCCGCACGGTATGCTGCCCCCTCAACGCCGCTTACAGGAGACCTCCCATGCAGATTTTCGACACCGGCGAGGTGCAGCTGCACTACCGCGTCGACGGCCCTGAAGACGGCGCGCCCGTGGTCTTCGCCAATTCGCTCGGCACCGACATGCGCCTGTGGGATCCGATCATGCCGCTGCTCACGCCCGGTCTGCGCATCATCCGTTTCGACAAACGCGGCCACGGCCTGTCGTCTTGCCCACCCGCGCCCTATTCGATGGGGTCGCTCATCACCGACACCGAGCGGCTGCTCGACCACCTTCAGGTGCGCGACTGCGTCTTCGTGGGCCTGTCGATCGGCGGGATGATCGCGCAGGGGCTAGCGGTCAAACGGCTCGACATGATCCGCGCGCTGGTGCTGAGCAATACGGCCACCAAGATCGGCAACCGCGACATCTGGGATGCCCGGATCGCCGACGTCGAGAAAGGCGGCATCGAAAGCCTTGCCGATGCTGTGATGGAGCGCTGGTTTTCCGCCCAATTCCGCGCCACGCCGGAACTGGCGCTCTGGCGCAACATGCTGACGCGGCAGCCCGACGCAGGCTATGCAGGCTGTTCGGCGGCGATTTCGCACAGTGACTTCATGACGCCGACCTCCGGCCTGCGCCTGCCCGCGCTTGGCATCGCAGGGTCGGAAGACGGCTCTACCCCGCCCGATCTGGTGCGCGAGTTGATGGACCTGATCCCGGCCTCGAAATTCAAACTGATCCGCCGCGCCGGCCACCTGCCCTGTGTCGAGCAGCCGCAGGAATACGCTGATACGCTAAACGATTTTTTTGCCAGTGTCGGGCATATCCCGAAGGCACAGGGCTGAGCGTGGCGGCAGGTGTCTCTGGCGGCAAGCGGGCCATGCGCCCGCAACGCCTGCCGCATTCGCGCCCTATCGCGACGTTCACCCTTGCCTTCACCGCCTGCGCGGACCAGATCTGATCGAATGCCGCTGCCACTGATCTTTATCCTTGTGACGGTGATGATCGATGCCATGGGCGTCGGTTTGATCCTGCCCGTCATGCCCGACCTGATCCGCGAAGTTCGCGGCGGCGGGCTAAGCGATGCGGCCCTTTGGGGTGGCGTGTTGGCCACGGGCTTTGCCGCGATGCAATTTCTCTTCGGCCCGGTGCTCGGGGGGCTCTCCGACCGTTTTGGCCGCCGCCCGGTCTTGCTGCTGGCGCTGATCGTGATGACAGTGGACTACGGCGTCATGGCGCTCGCGGGCAGCATCTGGCTGCTGCTGATCGGGCGGCTCGTGGGCGGCATCACGGCAGCGACCCATGCCACCGCCTCGGCCTATATGGCCGATATCTCCCCGGCGCAGGACCGCGCGGCGCGTTTCGGGCTGATCGGCGCGGCCTTTGGCGCGGGCTTTGTTCTGGGGCCGCTGATGGGCGGCGTCCTGGGCGAATATGGCACTCGCGCCCCCTTTTGGGCGGCGGCGCTGCTGGCGGCGGGCAATGCGGCGCTCGGCTGGGCCGTGCTGCGCGAAACCCTGCCCCCGACGCAGCGCCGCGCCTTCGACTGGCGGCGGGCCAATCCGCTGGGCGCGCTGCGCGCCCTAGGCCGCCTGCCCGAGGTTGGCAGGCTTCTCGCAGTCTATTTCATCTACCATGTGGGCTTTGCCGCCTATCCGGCGGTCTGGGCCTATTTCGGGGTCGAGCGGTTTGGCTGGTCGCCGACGATGATCGGCCTGTCGCTCGGCCTCTTCGGCGTGCAGATGGCGCTTGTCCAAGGCGCCTTGATCGGCCCCGTGATCCGCCGCTTGGGCGCGCGCACCACGGTGATTTTGGGCCATGTCTTTGCCCTTGCCGCCTTTGCCGCGCTGACCGTGCTGACCTCGGGCACTTGGGCGCTGATCATGACCCCGCTTGCCGCGCTGGCCGGGGTGATCCCGCCCGCGCTTCAAGGCATCATGTCGGCCCGCGTCAACGCCGATGCCCAAGGCGAGCTGCACGGCGCGCTCAGTTCCTCCACCGCGCTGGCGATGATCCTCTCGCCGCTGACGATGACGGCGGTTTTCGCCTATTTCACCGCGCCGGAGGCTGCGGTCTACCTGCCCGGCGCGCCCTTCCTGTTGGCGCTTTTGCTGACCCTCGGTGGCTTAGTGCTCTTTGCCAGCCGCCCTACCCCCACGTCACAAGCTGGGCCTTCGCCGCAGTAGGCCCATTCCCCGCCTTGCGCCACCGGCCCATCCGCGTCAGGCTGGCGAGGATTGAAAGAAAGGGACAGGCCATTGCAAACCATCAAAGCCGCCGTCTGCCATGCCTTTGACAGCCCGCTGAGCGTCGAAGACATCCGCATCAAGGCACCGCAATCGGGCGAGGTCGAGGTGACCTTGGATGCCGTGGCAATCTGCCATTCAGACATCCTGTTTGCCGAAGGCGGCTGGGGCGGCACCCTGCCCGCCGTCTATGGGCACGAGGCCGCAGGCCGGGTCAGCGCCGTGGGGCCGAATGTGCAGGGTCTGGCCGAGGGCGACAGCGTGGTGGTCACCCTGATCCGCGCCTGCGGCAGCTGCCCCAACTGCGCCTCGGGTCAGCCGACGATCTGCGAAACCCCGCAAGCGCCCGAAGGGCCGCTGCAAACGGCGGAGGGCGCACCGCTCGTTCAGGCCATGAACACCGGCGGTTTCGCCGAGAAGGTCGTCGTCGACCGGTCGCAGGTCGTGAAGATCTCTCATGACATTTCCAAAGACGCCGCCTGCCTGATCGCCTGCGGCGTGATCACTGGCGTCGGCGCCGTGGTCAACGCAGCGGGCCTGCGCGCGGGTCAAGACGTGGTGGTGATCGGCGCGGGCGGGGTCGGCCTCAACGCGATCCAAGGGGCGCGCATCGCGGGGGCGCGGCGGATCGTGGCGGTCGACATGACCGAAGACAAACTCGCCATCGCCTGCGAATTCGGCGCGACCGACACCGTGCTTGCCACCGAAGCGAAGCCGTGGCGCGCCGCCTTCAAGGCCATGGGGCGCGGGGCGGATGCCGTCATCGTCACCATGGGCGCGATCCCCGCCTATCAAACCGCGCCGCGCTACCTTGCCGCCGGGGGCCGGGTGATCATGGTCGGCATGCCCCACAGCGGGGCCGAGGCCAGCTATGAGCCGGTGGTGCTCGCGGCCCTAGGGCAAGGTATGGTCGGCTCCAAAATGGGCGATGTGGTGATCCAGCGCGATATCCCGTGGATGGTCGACCTCTATCTTCAGGGCCGTTTGCAACTCGACAGCCTGATCTCAGGCCGCTGGCGGCTGGATCAGATCAACGAGGCGATTGCCGACACCAAGACCGGCGCCGCGCGGCGCAATGTCATCGTCTTCGACCGGTCCTAAATCGGCCCCGAAGCAGGCTAACGCTGCGGCAGATCGCCGATCAGAAGGGCGCGAAAATCATTCACATTGGTCCCGGTGGGGCCGGTGTGAAACAGCGCATCAATCGCCTTGAACGCGCCATAGGCATCGTTGCGCTGCAAGGCGCCGCGCGGGTCCACCCCCGCCGCG
Organism: Sulfitobacter sp. 1A15299; assembly: GCF_043556915.1. Classification (NCBI taxonomy): domain Bacteria; kingdom Pseudomonadati; phylum Pseudomonadota; class Alphaproteobacteria; order Rhodobacterales; family Roseobacteraceae; genus Sulfitobacter; species Sulfitobacter sp. 1A15299. The sequence goes on from NZ_JBIFFJ010000006.1 coordinate 76,716, forward strand.
CGCATCGCAGCCGCCGTGCCCGCCGCGACAAAAGCGCCCGCGTTATCCTCTGACCCGTCAATGCCGTCGGTATCCGCGGCCAAGGCCGTGATCCCCTCCTGACCTTCGAGCGCCAGCGCGAGGGACAGGGCAAACTCACTATTCCGCCCGCCGCGCCCCTTGTGGCGCAGGGTGACCGTCGTCTCTCCGCCCGAGAGCAGTACCAGCGGCGCGGGCTGGGGAAAACCGCTTTCCTGCGCTTGCCGCGCGAGGGCCGCATGAACCAGCGCCACCTCCCGCGCCTCGCCCTCGATCGCGTCCGACAGGATCCACGCGTTCACCCCCCGCGCCTGCGCGGCCTTGGCCGCGGCGGCAAGGGACAGACCGGCAGAGGCGATGACATGGGTCTGCGTCGTGCTCGACGCCTCCTGCTGAGGCTGCGCGGCGGCCTCTTCCAAAAACGCCATACAGCGCTCCGGCAGTTCCAACCCCCGCGCGGCCACCTCCTCCAGCACCGCCGCCGCAGCCCGCCGCCCCGGCACCGTGGGGCCGGAGGCCACGGCCCCCGGATCATCCCCCGGCACGTCCGAGACGACAAGGCTTACCACCCGCGCAGGATGGGCCAGTTCCGCCAAACGCCCGCCGTTGACCGTGCTGAACTGCTTCCGGATGTCATTCATGACCGAAATCGGCGCGCCCGAGGCCAAAAGCACCGCGTTCAACGCCTGCAAATCCTCCAGTGCCAGCCCCTCGGGCGGGGCGGGGAGGAGCGATGAGCCGCCGCCGCAGATCAGCGCGATCACCTGATCCTCCGGCCCCAGCCCGCGCAGCGCTTCCTGCAAGGCGCGCGCTGCCTCCACACCGGCCTGATCGGGCACCGGGTGCGCGGCCTCCAGCACCTTGATCCGCTGACATGGCGCGCCATAGCCGTAGCGGGTGACCACGACACCGTCATAGGGGTGCGGCCAGATCGCCTCGAACGCCTGCGCCAATTGCGCGGCCCCCTTGCCCGCACCGATCACCACCGTGCGCCCCTTGGGCGGCGGCGGCAGCCGGTCTTTCAGGATCAAATACGGATCGGCGGCGGCAACGGCGGTGTCGAACAATTCGGCCAAGAACTGGCGGTTCGGGTCATTGAGGTTGGGCATAGGGCACTCCGGCTGCTACGGCGATCATGGCGGCCCGTTGTCTGCTGTCAATCCGGCAGGGGGCGTTCATATTGCACAAACAGGCAGTTGCGCGCGCCCATGAGGCCAAAGTCGGGGTCGCTGCACAGGCCCAAGGGCATCGCTTCGCGCCATTTGCTGTGCCGCCCGCCCGCGTTAAAGGCGGCGCGGAAGCTGTCATCCAGCATCCACGGGTTCTGCTGCGCCACGCCCCCCGTGACGAAGACCCCGCCCCGCGCGCCCATGACCAAGCCCAGATCCCCCGCGACCCCGCCAAGATACTGCACCATCAATGCAACTGCGCGACAGGCGCTCGCGTCCTCCCCGGCCTTGGCCGCCGCAAAGATCGCCGCCGCCCCCTCCAAATGCGCCGTCTCGCCCCGGGCGGAGGCGATGGCGCGATACCAATAGGGCATGCCGGTGCCTGACAAGATCGCCTCGGCCTCGACCGCCAGCCCCTCGCCCATCTGCACCTCGGGCCAAAGCGCGATCAGCGCGTCGAAATAGGCCATTTCCTCGGCGCTATGGGGGGTGAGCCGCAGGTGCCCCCCCTCGCCCGGCACCGCCGTGGGCCGCGCACCCTGCCAGACCAAAGACCCAACGCCAAGGCCCGTCCCCGGGCCGATGATCACCCGCGCCCCCGGTCGCGGGTCGGGCCCGCCCTGAAGATAGGTCACATTGTCTGCATCCAGCGTGGCCAAGGACCAGGCCGCGGCCTCGAAATCATTGAGTAACAGCACCTTGGTGGGGTCCAAACCGCAGGCTCGCGCCAGATCATCGCGCGAAATGCTGCGCGCGGCATTGGTCATCCGTACCTGCCCGTCGACAACGACCCCGGCCACCGCCATGGCAACCCCGTCGGGCGGGCTTCCCATCTTGGCGCAAAACGTCGCGCAGGCGTCGGGCAAGGTGGTCAGCCCTTCGGTGGGATGGCTGCGGCGCTCTACCACCGCCCCCGCCGGATCCACCGCCGCGAGGCGCAGATTGGTGCCGCCGATGTCCCCTACCAGATACCACATGTGCCTGCCCCGCTGCCCTCGATACCGATGCAAGATGGCCCGCCCAGACGGCAGAGGTCAAACAACAAAACCCGAAAGCCGGGGCTTTCGGGTTTCGCATTTGGGTGCTGTCTGTTCGGATCAATCAGGCGCGACCGGCACCGATGCTTCATCGTCGCCCTCGATGACGTTTTCCTCGTCGACGATCACTTCCTCTTCGGTTCCGGGCGCGGTCGCGACTTCCTCGCCCGTCCAGAAGACGATGATCCCAACGCCAAAGATCACCACAAGCGCCATGCCGATCAGGGGCCACTTGTGACGGCTTTCCTGCTTTTTGAGGTTCGTGTCTGGTGGACTCATGATCCGCTCCCTTTCGATGTATCCGGGCTGTGCCGCGCGTTAAGTCGCGCGGGCCTTGTTACCGGGCCAACCCGGCAGGCCGCACCAAAGTTCCCGAAAAGGGAAGGTTTCACAAAAGCGCCATCACCTCTGCCATGGTGCGACGGTAATCCGCCACGATCCGGTCCCGCTGCCGGTGCCGCCCGCCCGTCACCGCATGGCGGCCCGCTGACCACAGATCGGTCACCACCCGGTCCTTGGCGGCAAAAGCCAGACCGTCGAGCAGTTGGTCGGGCCGCAGCGCGCAGAGTGCCGGGTCTTGGCTGTCGATCGCCACGAGATCGGCCCACTCGCCGACCGCGATCTCACCCCGGCCCCGGCCAACCGCCTGCGCCCCGCCACGCGCCGCGCCCGTGTAAAGCGCCGCCCCGACCGAGCCTTCGCCCGCCACCATCACATTGCGCGCCAAATCCCGCAGACGTTGGGAATACTCCAACATGCGCAACTCCTCGGTCAGCGAAATCAACACGTTGGAATCCGATCCGATGCCAAACCGCCCCCCGGCGCCAAGGTAGCCCGGCCCGTTGAACGGCCCATCGCCCAGATTGGCCTCCGTCACCGGACAAAGCCCTGCCACCGCGCCGCTGCGGGCCATGGTGGCGGTCTCATTTTCCGTCATATGGGTGGCGTGGATCAGGCACCAGTTCTCGGCCACCTCGGCATTGGCCAGCAACCACTCGACCGGGCCTGCGCCAAGCCATGCGGAGACATCCGCGACCTCTTTGGGCTGTTCGGCGATGTGGATATGGACCGGCACATCGGGATGGGCGGCCAGCACCTCGGCCAATTCCGCCGGCGCGGTGGCGCGCAGCGAATGGGGCGCGATGCCGACGCGGCAATCGGCGGGAAGCTCACGCACCGCCTGCTGCGCCCGCGCGACCAGCGCGCCGAAGCGCGCCACCCCATTGCCAAACCGCGCCTGGCCTGCCTGCAAGGGCTGCTGCCCCGCCCCGCCATAGGTATAAAGCACCGGCAGATGGGTCAGCCCGATCCCCGTCTGCGCCGCCGCCGCCGCGATCCGGGCCGATAGCTCCCCCAGATCGTCATAGGGCGTGCCACCGGGCTGGTGGTGGAGGTAATGAAACTCCCCCACGCTGGCGAAACCGGCCTCTTGCATCTCTAGGAAGACGAAGGCCGCGATGGCTTCGATATGCGCGGGCGTCAGATGGGCGGTGAAGCGATACATCAGGTCGCGCCATGTCCAGAAGCTGTCCTTCCCGACCATACGTGTCTCGGTCATCCCGGCCATGGCGCGTTGGAAGCTGTGGCTGTGCAGATTGGCCAGCGCGGGCAGCAGGGTGTCGACACGGGTGTCATCGGCCTGCGGTGCCTGCCCGGTCTTCACCTGCGTCACCCGCCCGTCGACCACCGTGATCCGAACGTCGCGCGCCCATCCCTGCGGCAGTTTTGCATGTGTAGCGAAAATCATTTGACGGCCCTTTGCTTCTTTATGTATAGACATATAACAAATAAAACCGATGTAGAAAAGCGAAACCTGAGGAGGAGGCGATAGGATGGCAGCGCAGGATCGGGTCTTGGTCGACCTCACGGCAGCGACGATGGATGGCCCACAGCCCTATGGTTTGATCGAAGATGCGGCGATTGCGATTGCCGGGGGCCAGATCGGATGGGTCGGCCCGCGCGATGACCTACCACAAGGCTACCGCGACCTGCCCGCCGAATCGCTGGGCCGGCGGCTTGTCACCCCCGGGCTGATCGATTGCCACACCCATATCGTGCACGGCGGCGACCGCGCGCGGGAGTTCGAGATGCGGCTTAAGGGGGCCAGCTATGAGGAAATCGCCCGCGCCGGGGGCGGCATCGTCTCAACCGTCACCGCCACCCGCGCCGCCGATGAGACAGAGTTACTGGCCGATGCCCTGCGCCGCGTCGATGTACTGATCGCCGAAGGGGTCACGGCGATCGAAGTCAAATCCGGCTATGGTCTGGACCTTGAGACCGAGCTGCGCATGCTCCGCACCGCCCGCGCCATCGGAGAGCAGCGCCCCATCCGCGTCTCCACCACCTTCCTCGGCGCCCATGCGGTGCCCGCCGAATACGCAGGCCGCGCGGATGCCTATATCGACGATGTCTGCCTCCCCGCCCTGCGCGCCGCCCATGCCGAAGGGCTGGTCGATGCGGTCGACGGGTTCTGCGAGGGCATCGCCTTTCAGCCCGCCCAGATCGCGCGCGTATTCGATGTGGCGCGGGAATTGGGCCTGCCGGTCAAACTCCATGCCGAGCAATTATCGAACTTGGGCGGCGCACGGCTCGCGGCCTCCTATGGCGCGCTCTCGGCGGATCATATCGAATACCTTGATGAGAGCGGCGTGATCGCGATGGCCGAGGCGGGCAGCGTCGCCGTTCTGCTGCCCGGTGCCTTCTATACATTGCGCGAGACCCAAGCGCCGCCCATCGACCTCATGCGCCGACATGGCGTGCCGATGGCGCTGGCGACGGATATCAACCCCGGTTCCTCGCCACTGAACTCGCTGCTGCTGGCGCTCAACATGGGCTGCACCCTGTTCCGCCTGTCGCCGGAGGAGGCGCTGCGCGGCGCCACGCAGCACGCCGCCCGCGCGCTCGGGCGGGCCGACTGCGGCATGATCCGCCCCGGCCTGCGCGCCGACCTCGCCGTTTGGGACATCAAACAACCGGCCGAGCTTGCCTATCGCATCGGCTTCAACCCGCTTCATTCCCGCATTTTCGGAGGCCAATCGTGACCACCCTGACCCTCACCCCCGGCGCGGCCACGTTGGACGATCTCGCCCGCATCTACCGCGAAGAGGCATCGGTGCGGCTCGACCCCGCCTGCCGCCCCGCGATCGAAGAGGCCCATGCGCGCATCGCTCGGGCCGTGGCGGGCGAGGATGCCGTTTACGGCGTGAACACCGGTTTCGGCAAGCTCGCCTCGGTCAAGATCGCGGCAGAGGATACGGCGGCGCTGCAACGCAACCTGATCCTGTCGCATTGCTGCGGTGTCGGCCCCGCGATCCCGCGCGGCCATGCGCGGCTCTTGATGGCGCTGAAACTGCTGAGCCTCGGGCGCGGTGCCTCGGGCGTGCGGCTGGCGGTCGTGGACTTGATCGAAGCCATGTTGGCGCAGGGCGTGACCCCGGTGATCCCGGCGCAAGGCTCGGTCGGTGCCTCGGGCGATCTGGCCCCCTTGGCGCATATGGCCGCCGTGATGATGGGCCATGGCGAGGCAGAGTTCGAGGGTCGCGTCATGACGGGCGGCGCGGCGCTGGCCGCTGCGGGCCTGACCCCGTTGGAGTTCGGCCCCAAGGAAGGGCTGGCACTGATCAACGGCACGCAATTTTCGACCGCCTTCGCGCTGGCGGGGCTCTTCGACGCATGGCGGGCCGCGACCTCGGCGCTGGTGATCTCGGCCCTGTCGACGGATGCGATCATGGGCTCCACCGCACCGCTACAGCCCGAGATCCACGCACTGCGCGGCCATCGCGGCCAGATCGAGGCGGGCGAGACCATGCGCGCCCTGCTCAATGGTTCCGAAATCCGCGAAAGCCATGTGGCGAATGATGCTCGCGTCCAAGACCCTTACTGCATCCGTTGCCAACCGCAGGTGACGGGGGCGGCGATGGATGTGCTGCGCATGGCCGCCGCCACGCTGGAGGTCGAAGCCAATGCCGCCACCGACAACCCGCTTGTGCTGACGGGGGCTGACCTCATCGTCTCGGGCGGGAATTTCCATGCCGAGCCGGTGGGTTTCGCCGCCGATATGATCGCCCTCGCCGTAGCCGAGATTGGCGCCATCGCGCAGCGCCGGGTGGCGCTGATCGTGGACCCGGTGCTCAGCTTCAACCTGCCGCCTTTCCTGACGCCGACCCCCGGCCTCAACAGCGGCTATATGATCGCCGAAGTCACCACCGCCGCGCTGATGAGCGAGAACAAACATCTTGCCAATCCCTGCGTCACCGACAGCACGCCGACCTCGGCCAACCAAGAAGATCACGTCAGCATGGCCGCCCATGGCGCGCGGCGGCTGGGGCAGATGGTCGAGAACCTGAACCGCATCCTTGGGGTGGAACTGCTCTGCGCCGCGCAGGGAATCGACTTTCGCGCGCCGCTGGCCACCAGCGAGACCTTGCAGCGGGTGGTCGCGCGGGTCCGCGAAGAGGTCGCGACGCTGGAAGAGGACCGCTACCTTGCCCCCGATCTGGAACGCGCGGCACGGATGGTGGCGGGCGGAGAGATCACCCGCGCCGCCGCCTGCGACATGCCGGAGCTTTCCACATGACCCCTGTTGAGATCACACCGGTCGAGATCACCCGCGGCGACAGCCCCATCGTGCTCGGCCTGCCCCATACCGGCACCGATCTGCCCGAAGCTATCCGGCGCGACCTGAATCCGCGCGGGCGGGAATTGGCGGATACCGACTGGCATATCGACCGGCTCTACGACGGGCTGCTGCCCGGCGCGACCACGGTGCGCGCAACCTTCCACCGCTATGTCATCGACGCCAACCGCGACCCTTCGGGCGCATCGCTCTATCCGGGGCAGAACACCACCGGGCTGGTGCCGCTGACGGATTTCGATGGGCAAGACATCTGGACCACCCCGCCCAACGCAGCCGAGGTTGAGGCCCGCCGCCTGGCATACCACGCGCCCTATCACGCAGCGCTTGAGGCCGAACTGGCCCGCGTTCGCGACCTGCATGGGGTCGCGATCCTCTATGACTGCCACTCGATCCGCTCGCTGATCCCCTTCCTCTTTGACGGCCCGCTGCCTGATTTCAACATCGGCACGAACCTGGGCGCTACCTGCGCGCCCAAGATCGAAACGGCTGTTGAGACGATCTGCGCCGCAGCACCCGGCTACACGTCCGTCAGCAACGGACGCTTCAAGGGAGGCTGGACCACGCGCCATTATGGCCGCCCTGCCGAAGGGGTCCACGCGATCCAGATGGAACTGGCGCAAAGCAGCTACCTCGGCACCGAGGCGTCGCCTTGGCCCTATGACCCCGACAAGGCCGCGCGGCTGCGCGTGCATCTGACCGATATCCTGACAACTCTGGCCACATTGGCCCCTACTTTGAAAGGCACAGCATGAGCGATCCGCGCAAGAATACCCGTGACGTCTATCCCGCCACTGGCACCGAGCTTTCGGCGAAAAGCTGGCTGACCGAAGCGCCGCTGCGGATGCTGATGAACAACCTGCACCCCGACGTGGCCGAAAACCCGCATGAGCTGGTCGTCTACGGCGGCATTGGCCGCGCGGCGCGAACGTGGAAGGACTACGACCAGATCGTCGCCTCCTTGCGCGCCTTGGAAGAGGACCAGACGCTGCTGGTGCAATCGGGCAAGCCCGTGGGCGTCTTCCAAACCCATAAGGACGCGCCCCGCGTGTTGATCGCCAACTCCAACCTCGTGCCGCATTGGGCCAATTGGGACCACTTTAACGAACTCGATAAGAAGGGTCTGGCGATGTATGGCCAGATGACCGCCGGATCGTGGATCTACATCGGCAGCCAAGGCATCGTGCAGGGCACCTATGAGACATTCGTTGAGGCGGGCCGCCAGCACTATGGCGGTGATCTCAAAGGCAAATGGATCCTCACCGGGGGCTTGGGCGGCATGGGCGGGGCGCAGCCCTTGGCGGCGGTCATGGCCGGTGCCTGCTGTCTGGCGGTGGAGTGCAATCCCGACAGCATCGATTTTCGCCTGCGCACCCGCTACGTCGACGAAAAGACCGACAGCCTTGATGAGGCGCTGGCGATGATCGACCGCTGGACCGCAGCGGGCGAGGCGAAATCGGTTGCGCTTCTGGGCAATGCCGCCGATGTCTTTCCCGAACTGGTGAAACGCGGGGTCCGCCCCGATATCGTGACCGACCAGACCTCGGCCCATGACCCGGTGAACGGCTACCTGCCGCAGGGCTGGACGATGGGCGAATGGCGCGAAAAACGTGAGAGCGATCCCAAAGCCGTCGAAAAAGCCGCCCGTGCCTCGATGAAGGTGCAGGTGCAGGCGATGGTGGATTTCCACGCCGCGGGCATCCCCACGGTCGACTATGGCAATAACATCCGCCAGATGGCGCTTGAGGAAGGATTGCAGAACGCCTTTGACTTCCCCGGTTTCGTCCCGGCCTATATCCGCCCGCTGTTTTGCCGCGGCATCGGCCCCTTCCGCTGGGCGGCACTCTCGGGCGATCCCGAGGATATCTACAAGACCGACGCCAAGGTGAAGGAAATCCTCTCTGAGGATACCCATTTGCACAACTGGCTCGACATGGCGCGGGAGCGTATCTCTTTCCAAGGGCTGCCCGCCCGGATCTGTTGGGTGGGCTTAGGCGTGCGCCACAAGCTGGGGCTGGCCTTCAACGAGATGGTCCGCACAGGGGAATTGAGCGCGCCGGTGGTGATTGGCCGCGATCACCTCGACAGCGGCTCCGTCGCCTCGCCCAACCGCGAGACGGAGGCGATGAAAGACGGCTCGGATGCCGTCTCGGATTGGCCGCTGCTGAACGCGCTTTTGAACACTGCCTCGGGGGCCACTTGGGTCTCGCTGCACCACGGCGGCGGGGTTGGCATGGGCTTCTCGCAACACTCGGGCATGGTGATCTGCTGTGACGGGTCCGAGGACGCCGACCGCCGGATCGAGCGGGTACTCTGGAACGACCCGGCGACGGGCGTGATGCGCCATGCGGATGCGGGCTATGAGGAAGCGCGCGATTGCGCCCGCGAACATGGGCTGAACTTGCCGGGTATCCTTTGACCCCGGCGCGCCGCCGCCCACCCGCGGCGGCGGCTCAATAGCGCGTGGTCAGGCGGTGACCGGGGCGGTAGGACAGCCGCACATAGGTCACCGCCTGCCCCTCCCACCACGTCGACCGCTCGACGGTGAAGACCGGATCCCCCAAGCCGCAGGCGAGGTATTCGCTCAGCCGCTGATCGGCCAGGCCGGCGGAAAGGCTGATCTCCACATCCGAAAAGGGAATGGCCGAGATCAGCCATTCGTTCGGCCCGGCTTCGGTGAAACTCTCTTCCCGCGCCTGTGGCAGGGTGGCGAGGTTGATCCAACGGTCCTCAAATTGATAGGGGTCGCCATCGGCGTAATGCATGCAGACCAGATGCAACGCCTCGCTCTCCGCGTCCAGTTTGAGCCGGGCGCGCAGCCAGTCGGGCGCGGGCTCGACCCGGTGGCTCACCCGCGAATACCGGTAGTCGGCGCCCTTCTCTTCGATCTCGGCCCGGACCAGCGGAATGTCGAACCGCGCCTGCCGCAGCGGGGCCATGCGGACTCGCGTGCCCGCCTTGCGCCGCCGTTCGATAAAACCCTCTTCCGCCAATTCTCGCATGGCGCGGTTGACCGTCGCCCGGGCGCAGCTATAGATCTCGGCCAAATCGACTTCATTGGGCACAAGGCTGCCCAACGGCCACTCGCCCTTGGTGATCTTTGACAGGATGTCGGTTTTCACATCCCGGTAGGTGACTTTCATAGGGCGGCCCGCTGCGATCATGACTGTTTTATCAAGCATTACACTAGATCAATCCCCAGCCCAAGCGCCCCCGCCCGCCCGGTCCGGAGGGAAACCGCCGGGGCCGGGCGCGGGTCTTGCCTCCCGCCGCCTTTGCTGGAAAATTACGCGCCACCTGCCCCCTTATCCAGAAAGGCCGCCCATGCGCGTTCAGCCCCCGAAAATCCGCACTGCCGCTCTGCTTCTGGGCCTCGGCCTGCTTGCCGCCTGCGGTGGCAAACAGACTGAAGTCGTCGCGGTTCCGGCGGATGAGGTGGAGTGTATGGCCCGCGCGATGTATTTCGAATCCAACCGCTCCAGCCGCGACGGCATGGTGGCGGTGGGCACGGTGGTGCTGAACCGCCTGCACTCCGAAGCCTTCCCCGATACGGTCTGCGGCGTGGTCGGCCAGCCCAATCAATTCGCCCCCGGCGTGATGACGAAACCGATGACCGACCGCGGCGCCCCGCTGGCCCGCGCCACCGCGCTGGCGGTGCTTCAGGGAGAGCGGCACCCAAAGGTCACCCGTGCGAAATTCTTTCACGCAGCGTGGTACAATGCCAACTACAACAACATGCATTATGTGGTGACCGCAGGCGGCAATGCCTTTTACGAAAAGCGCCGCGCCCATCTTGTGACCGCGCCCAACCCGCTGCCGCCGCTCGAAGGGATCACCCCGCACTAAGGGTCACAAAACCCCGCGGGCGATCAGGATCAGCACAAGGTAGCGCCCGCCCTTGGCAAGCGTGACGATCAGCAAAAAACGCCAGAGCCGCGCGCGCAGGATGCCTGCGGCCAAGGTCAGCGGATCGCCGATGACCGGCACCCAACTGGCCAGCAGGCTCCAATAGCCCCAACGGCGATACCAGCCAGAGGCGCGGGCCATCTGCTTGGCCGAGAAGGGAAACCAGCGGTGATCGGCGAAATGGCTGAGGGAGCGGCCCAGCCACCAGTTCAGCAGCGATCCCAGCACGTTCCCCAGCGTCGCCACCAGCCACAAATGCGCCGTGGCATGGCTGCCCGACCACATCAGCCCCAATAGCACCGCTTCGGATTGCGCGGGGATCAGGGTGGCCGCCAGCAGCGCCGCGAAGAACAGGCTCAGCAGGGCCAGCATGTCAGCGGCGAGAGTGGGCAGAGGCGGCAGGGCATGGCGCGTCAGTAAAGGCGCCGCATCGCCAGGGCAAGTCGTGCCCGCTTATTTGGTCAGGATCAACTTGCCTGCCCGCGTGATGCGCAGCGTATAGGTTTGGCCATCCAAGACGATATTCGCGGTCGAGCCATTGGGCACCAAGGCGCGGGCATCATGCACCGCTTCTTGGACCGGTTGGGCGGCGGGCGATGGATCGGGCAGTTTTTGCATCAGGCTCATGCCATCTCTCCCATTTGGCGGGCGCGTTGCAGATCAATGAGATGCTCCAGCGCAAATCCGTCGCAGGCTGCGGCGTCGTTGCTGCCAAGCGCGATGTCGCGCCAGCTGTTGTTGGATGGGGTCTGTAGCCGGGCATGGGCCATTGGCTCGGGCGTGGTCACGGGGGTCCTCACGGGGCGGGCTCCTTTCCATTGACATCCGGGCTTCCGACGCGCGGTGGCTTGGACGGTTTCGGCGTAAAGTCGTTCATACCCCGGCAAAAAGCCCGGGTTCCTTTAAATGGCTACTTAATCCGATTATTTTAGTCAAGTATAGAAACCCCGGCCCTTCCGCGTTATTCCGCGTCGATCTTTTGAATGGCACTGAAGCCTTCGAAGTGCGGGGTGCCCTCGTGCAGCTTGCGGGTCTGCCCCGCCCGCGCATGGGCCGCGCGAAAGGCATCGCTGGTCGTCCAAGCCCGAAAATGCGCCTCGCTTTCCCAAACGGTGTGAGAGGCATAGAGGATCGCCCCCTCCGCCTCCGGCCCTTTGAGCATGTGGAAGGACACGAAGCCCTCGCTCTCCTTCAGATGGCTTTCCCGGTTCAGCCAAAGCGCTTCGAAAGCGGCGGCATTCTCGGGCAAGACGGTGAAGCGGTTCATGGCAAGATACATGGGCCTGTCCTTTAATTTACGATCAGGGCGTTACAGGGGTCGTCGCGCTCGGCGGGCGGGATGAGACGGGTCTCATCGAAAGGCACCTCGGTCTCGGCCTCCACAAAGCCGATGGCATGGGTCGTGACCTCGGGGGCGGCTTGCGCGATGAGGGCGGGAATGCCCCAGTCGGTGCGGGCGTGGCCATTGCCGGTGATCACCGCCACGGGCGGGCCATAGGCCTTGAGCGCGGCGAGCGCGGCGCGGGCGAAGCTGGCGTCGCGGTAGCGTTGCACGGCGACCATGCCGCCCATCATCTCGCGCGGCATGGCCTCGCAATGGGCGGCGAATTGCAACTCTACCCGCGCGGCCTGTTGATCCTCTGGCAAAGGCTGGTCAAGGCCGAAGCGCGCGGCCTCAGACCCGAAAAGCGCGGCGGCCCCCTCGCGGTACACGCGCCGCACCGCCGCGCGCGGGGCGGCGGCACCGATGATTTGGGCGTTTCCCAAAGCGTCAAAGATCGGCGCATAGATATCGTAATGCCGCCACCCGCTCGCCGCCCAAACCTGCGCGATGAGGCTGCGGTCGACGTCGGCCTTTGCCGCCTCTTCGGCGGTGAGCATTTCGAAGACCACAGCCGTAGGACGCAGCGCTTGTAGTGCGGCGGCCTGTTCGAGATGGGCGTGGGGATTATCGTGCACCTCGCCCAAGATCACGATCTCGGCGGGGGTGTCAGCCTGCGCGGGCAATGCCAGCGAAAGCAGCAGCGCGGCGCAAAGGCGCTTTACGCTCACGATTTGCGCTCATCCGTGTCGGTTTTGATTTCGGGGTCGTTGTAATCGTTGGGGTCAAAGTCTTCGGGGTCGAACGGGTCTTCGTCTTCGGCGATGCCGCTGACATGGGTGGTGCCGCTTTCCTCGTCAAAGACCAGCCCGTAGTTCGCCTTGCCCTCGCTTTTGTAGCGCCGAAACTCGTGGATGCCGGCGTAGACGAAAACCAGCGTGATCGGCAGCAGAATCAGAAATGCGATAACTTGGGCGTCCATGAACGCGCTCCTTTGAATGCTTGTCGGGGGCCTGTCTCACCATAGGGGGCGCGGGTGGAGGACACTGCGCGCGCGGTGATCCGGCCAAAGATCGTACCGGTGGCTGCGCCAATTGCGCGGCCTGACCGGGTGCGGCCCTATCTGAACCGCCTTGTGAGAGAAAGCATTAATCCGCGCGGTTTGTTCCGCAAGCCCTATTTCGCAGGCACGTGTTTCATTGCGTCTCAGCGGCTCTTTGACCCCGGCCTCCCCGCGCGTTTGGCCCCACGCGCAACAGCAGCGGGATCGCGCAAGCGCCTATAAAACAAGCATAAACGCGCGGCCTTAGGCAGCCGTTCCGCAAAAAGGGACGCGTTACAAAAGCTTCGTCAAACTTAAACACTCGTGACATTCACCGCTGCGATAGCTCGCCCCGCAAACCCCGGGGGACATATGCTCGTCATTTCTGAACTGACCAAAACATTCGGCGCGAACACAGCGGTGGCCCGCGCCAACCTAAAGGTCGACAAGCCGCAGATGATCGGGATCATCGGACGCTCCGGCGCGGGCAAATCCACCCTGCTGCGGATGCTGAACCGGCTGACCGATGCCTCCTCGGGGCAGATCCTGTTTCAAGGGCGCGACGTGACTGCGCTGCGCGGCGCGGCCCGGCGCGGCTGGCAGGCGGAATGCGCGATGATCTTTCAGCAGTTCAACCTCGTCCCGCGGATGGATGTGGTATCGAACGTGCTGCACGGCACGCTCAACCGCCGCTCGACGCTCGCCAGCATCTTCAACCTCTACCCCGATGCCGACATCACCCGCGCCATCGACATCCTCGACCGGCTGGGCATCGCGCAGCATGCGCCCAAACGGGCCGAGGCGCTTTCCGGCGGGCAGCAACAGCGCGTCGCCATCGCCCGCGCCCTGATGCAGGATCCGCAGATCATTCTGGCGGATGAGCCCATCGCCAGCCTTGACCCGATGAACGCGCAGGTGGTGATGCAATCGCTGCGCCGCATTCACGAGGAAGATGGCCGCATGGTCATCGCCAACCTTCACACGCTGGATACCGCGCGCCGCTACTGCGACCGCGTGGTGGGGATGCGCGACGGCAAGATCGTCTTTGACGGCACGCCCGAGCAGCTGACCACCGGCATCGCCCGCGAAATCTACGGCGCGGACAGCAGCTTTTCCGAAGCCGCCACCTCAACCGAGATCGAAACGCTGGACAAGGTGCCAGCCTGACACGACCCGCCCCCAGGGGCATTTTTTGCAAACGGAGACAACACAATGAAAAAGCTCATCGCCGCCGCCTTGGCAACCACGGCCCTCACCGGCACCGCCATGGCCCAAAGTGCCGAGATCGACGAATTCCGCATCGGCATCCTCGGCGGGGAAAACGCGCAGGACCGGATGAACTCCTACGAATGTCTGCGCGGCTACACTGAAGAGCGCCTTGGCGTTCCGGCCAAACTCTTTGCCCCGGCCGACTATAACGGCGTGATCCAAGGTCTGCTGGGCGGCACGCTCGATATGGCATGGCTGGGCGCTTCGGCCTATGCCGCCGTGCATCTGCAAGACCCCGAAGCGGTCGAGCCGGTGCTGGTCAAGATTAACCTCGACGGCTCCTACGGCTATCACTCCATCGGTTTCGCGCGCAAAGATGCGGGCATCGAGAGCCTCGAAGACATGCAGGGCAAGGTCTTTGGCTTTGGCGATCCGAACTCCACCTCGGGCTACCTGATCCCCTCCATCGAAATCCCGCAGACCACCGGTGCCACGATGGAATCCGGCGATTACTTCGGCGAAGTGAAATTCACCGGCGGCCATGAGCAGACCATCGTCGCGGTCAACAACGGCGATGTCGACGGCGGCGTGACATGGGCCGACGGTCAGGGCAACTGGGAAGACGGCTACAACTCCGGCGCGCTGCGCAAAGCCGTGGACGCGGGCCTCGTCGACATGAACGATCTGGTGGAAATCTGGCGCTCCAAGCCGATCCCCGAAGGCCCGGTCGTGCTGCGCAAAGCCCTGCCCGCAGAGGTCAAGGCGACGATGACCCAACTGGTGGATGAACTGCACGAGAAAGACGCCGATTGCGCCTATGGCGTGGCCGCGGGCGAGAGCCTCGGTTTCGATCCGATCGCGCATGACGCCTATGTCTCCATCGTCGAAGCGCGCAAGGCGAAATCCAACTGATCGCAGCAAGGACTAGACATCTCGCAGGTCCCGGCAACGATTGTCGGGGCCTGTCGTTATAGGGGGACGACAGATGCACCAGACCACCACCGCACCGCAGATCACGGCGGATTACCTTGCCCAGACCCGACAAAAGCGGGTGATGAACATGATCCTGCTGGTCGTTTTCCTGGCCCTGCTGATCGGCGGTTTCGGCACCGCCAATGCCCGCAACGCGGGCGGGTTCTGGAACGGGCTGCCCAATATCTTTGACTTCCCCGCCGACGTGCTGGGCGAGGCTTGGGAGCGCATTCATCTGCTGCCCGGCTATTTCGTGAAATACCTCCCCTCTTTGATCGAGACGGTGAACATCGCCGGGGCGGCTACGCTGATCGGTGCGCTGCTGGCCTTCTTCGCCGCCTTGCTGGCCACCCGCGGCCTCGCCCCCGCCCCGTGGCTCGTGGCTCCGCTGCGCCGCCTGCTCGACGTGCTGCGCGCGGTGCCTGAGATCGTCGTCGCGCTGGTACTGATCTTCCTTCTGGGCGGCGGCCCGGTGCCTGCGATGATCGCCATCGCGCTGCATACTGTGGGCGCGCTCGGCAAGCTTTTCTCCGAGGTGAATGAGAACGCCTCTCTCAAACCCGTCGATGGCCTTGCCTCTGTCGGTGCGGGCTGGCTGCAACGCATGGTTCTGGGCATCGTGCCGCAGGTCGCACCCAACTACCTCTCCTACGCGCTGCTGCGGTTCGAGATCAACATCCGCGCCTCAGCCATCCTCGGCTTCGTCGGCGCAGGCGGCATCGGCTATGACCTGCGCAACACGATGTCTTGGGGCCAAGGCAAATTCGATGAGGCAGCGGCGATCTTTCTGCTGCTCTTCGGCACGATCATCATCGTCGACCAAATCTCAAGCCATTTCCGCGACCGGCTGACCCATGGCCGCGCCTATAAGGACAAGGGGGCCATCCTGTGACCGACCTTACCGCTTCCACCCTCCCCGCCCAGCAGGTCGCCAGCCGCGGCTTTCGCCGCAAGCGGATGGCGAGCCTTGCCGCCCCGGTGCTGGTCCTTGTCTACCTCACCTACGTCTTCTTCGCCTTCGACGTGGCCGGGCTAGGCGATCGCATCAACGTGTCGAACATGAAGACACTGGTGGCCGACAGCTACAGCTACAAAACCCATGTCGCCCGCGACAACCGCAATGGCGAGATGGAAATCGCCATCGAAGGCGAGCGCAAGGGCCGCTATGCGCCGGGCACCGCCCCCGATTGGGTCACCTTGGGCGAGACAACGCTTGTGGAGTTGGGCAACGGCCATACCGTCGAACTGGGGCCAGAGGTGCGCTATGACGTGCCGGGCTACGGGCTGATCACCGCCGCGCCGGGGCGCAGCGGCGTCAATGCCACCCTGCCCGACGGCCCCCTGCCTGCGTGGATCAACGCCTCGAAACACCGCCTTGCCGTGACCACGGAGGCAGGCCGCCTGACGATCACCCGCAACCGTGCCGAAGTGTTCCGCTATTTCAACGGGTGGGAGCTGTTCTTCTTTACGCTCGACAGCCCCTACTACGGCATGTCCGCGCTAGAGCTGCTGCGCAGCGGTGAATACGGCGCGATCTGGCAGGATTTCTGGACCAACAAGATGTGGCGTCATGGCGATGTGGCTTGGGCGCTGGTCGAGACCGTTCTCATGGCCTTTCTCGGCACCTTTGGCGCGGCGATGATTGCCTTGCCGCTGGGGTTTCTGGCGGCCAAGAACTTCTCTCCGCTTGGCGCGCTGCGCTTTGCCGCGCGGCGGCTCTTCGACTTCCTGCGCGGGGTCGACGGGCTGATCTGGACCATCGTGCTGTCTCGTGCCTTTGGCCCCGGCCCGCTGACCGGCTCGCTGGCGATCCTGCTGACAGACACCGGCACCTTCGGCAAAATCTTTTCCGAGGCGCTGGAGAATGTGGACGACAAGCAGATCGAGGGCATCGCCTCAACCGGGGCCACCCCCGTGCAGCGCTACCGCTTTGGCGTGATCCCGCAAATCACCCCGGTCTTGCTGAGCCAAGTGCTCTACTATCTGGAGTCCAACACCCGTTCGGCCACCATCATCGGCGCGATCACCGGGGGCGGCATCGGCCTTTTGCTGACCCAAGCCATCATCACCCAAAAGGATTGGGAGGAGGTGAGCTATTACATCGTGCTGATCATCCTGATGGTCGTGGCGATGGATAGCTTCTCGGGCTGGCTGCGCCGCAAGCTGATCGCGGGCAATGAGGCGGGCCACTGATGGCGCGTCTCAAAGCGGATGCGCCCTTCCTTCACCCGGACTGCGAAGTGACTGACACGCAGTTCGGGCGCTATGTCGAGATCGGGCGCGCCACGCGCCTCGCCCATTCCGAAATCGGGGATTACTCCTATTGCGACCGCTGGTGCGACATCGCCAACACGCAAGTCGGCAAGTTCAGCAATATCGCCGCCAGCGTGCGCATCGGAGCCACGGATCACCCGATGGAAAAGGCCAGCCTGCACCACTTCCACTACCGCGCCGGGGATTACTTCGACGGGGCCGAGGATGACGCCGATTGGTTCGCCCTGCGCCGCAGCCGCCGCACGGTGATCGGCCATGATACATGGTTGGGCCACGGCGCGCAGGTCCGGCCCGAGGTGACCATCGGGCACGGCGCAGTGGTGGCGGGCGGGGCCATCGTCACCCGCGATGTCGCCCCCTATATGATCGTCGCCGGCATCCCCGCCCAACCGCTCCGCCGCCGCTTTTCCGAAAGCATCGCCGCACGGATGGAGGAATTGGCGTGGTGGGATTGGCCACATGACCGGCTGCAAGCATCGCTCGAGGATTTCCAAACCCTCCCCGCCGAAGCATTTCTTGAGAAATACGGCTAGTCGCCGGGGTTGAGCGTCAGCGTCACCCGGTCGCCCGCGAACCAGGTCACCCCGTATTCCACCGGCACGCCTTCAGGGTCCACGTTGATCCCCGCCGAGCGCAGGATCGGCGCGCTTTCGGACAGCCGCAGATGCAGCGCCTGCGTGGCAGTGGCAAGCTTCGCCGTCAGCCGGGTCGAGGCGCGGGTGTAATCCGCCACCCCACCCTGCGCCAAGGCGGTGGTGACCGAGCGGCTGGCCTCAAGCGCCATTAACAGATCGGGAAACCGCGCGGCGGGAAAGATGCTGCGGAAGATCGCGATGGGCTGCTCATCGGCCAGCGACAGCCCCTCATAGACATGCACCAGCGCCGCGCCTTCCAGCCCCAACTGCGCCGCCTCATGGGCCGAAGCGGCGCGGGTCTCCAGCATCAAAATCTGCTTGGCCGGCACCCGCCCCGCCGCCGCGAGGTTCTGGTGAAAGCGCACCCGTTTGCCAATGGGATAATCCGTGGGCCGCTGCGCCACGAAGACGCCTGCGCCCCGGCGGCTATAGGTCAGCCCGCTCTCGTTCATGGCGCCGATCGCGCGGCGCACCGTGTGGCGGTTGACCCCAAACCGCGCCGCCAATTGCGCCTCGGTCGGGAGCCGGTCGCCGGGGGCGTATTTCCCCGTGGCGATGTCATGGGTCAGGGCAGCGGTGATGGTTTTCCAGATCGCAGTACGGGCCATGTCGCAGAAGTTTCACATATCCATGCTTGCGCCAGCGGAAGGCCAGCGGCTAATACTTGTCTAGTTGTATAGCAAATTAGACAAATACGCAAGGTGTCTAGATGACCGTTGAAACCAAGGAAAAGACCCGCGACAGGCAGGCGTGGATGGGCCTGCTCGCACGGGCCGAGGTCCACGATCTCGCCCGGCTATGGGAGGGCTTCGGCCCCCTGCCCGCCCATGAGGTGCTCCGCGCGCCCGAGATCGGCGGCGTCATGCTGCGGGGCCGGATGGGGGCTGTGGGCGATGCCTTCAACATGGGGGAGATGTCGGTCACGCGCTGCTCGGTGCGGCTGTTGGAAGGGCCAGACGGCCACGCCTATGTGCAGGGTCGCAGCCGCGACAAGGCGCTGCAAGCGGCGCTTACCGACGCGCTGATGCAGAGCGACGCGGCGGATGAGGTCCGCGCCAAACTGCTCGACCCGCTGGCCCGGATCGAAAGCCAGCGCCGCGCTAGCCGTGCCGCCAAGGCCGCCGCCACCAAGGTCGACTTTTTCACCATGGTCAGAGGAGAAGACTGATGCAGACCCTATCGCTGACGGGCGGGTTTCGCGACGCGCCCAAAGACGCCGCTTTCGCCTTTCGCGCGGTGATGAACGCCATGGCCAAACCGGGTGAGATCAACCGCGTGACCGGGGCCGAACCGCCTGTGGGCCTCTCCACCGCCGCCGGGGTCGTCCTGCTGACGCTCTGCGACCCCGAAACGCCGCTCTACCTCGCGCCCGGCTTCGACCGGCCTGAGCTACGCGACTGGATCACCTTCCACACCGGCGCGCCCTTCGCCCCCGCAACTGCGGCGCACTTCGCCTTGGGCGCTTGGGACGACCTGCCGCGCGGCGACTTCCCCCTCGGGACCGCCGCCTACCCCGACCGCTCTGCCACGCTGATCGTCGAGGTGGACGATCTGCGCCGCGATGGCGCGGCCCTCTCCGGCCCCGGCATCAAGGATAAGGCGGCACTGTCGCTGCCCGAGCGCGCCGCCTTTCAGCAAAACGCGGCACTCTTCCCGCGCGGATTGGATTTCATTTTCACCTGCGGTGACCGTCTGGCGGCGCTGCCCCGAAGCACAAAGGTGTCCTGATGTTCGTAGCGGTAAAAGGCGGCGAGCGGGCGATCGACAACGCCCACGCATGGCTGGCCGAAGAGCGGCGCGGTGACGCAAGCGTGCCGGAACTCAGCGTCGCGCAAATTCGCGAGCAGATGACGCTGGCGGTGAACCGAGTGATGGCCGAAGGCTCGCTCTACGACCCCGACCTCGCCGCGCTGGCGATCAAACAGGCGCGCGGCGATCTGATCGAAGCGGTGTTTCTGATCCGCGCCTATCGCACCACCCTGCCGCGTTTCGGGGCCTCGCGCCCGATGGACACCGGCAGCATGGCCTGCGACCGCCGCGTCTCGGCCACCTTCAAGGATGCGCCGGGCGGGCAGGTCTTGGGGCCGACCTTCGACTACACCCACCGACTGCTGGATTTCAAACTGGCCGCCGATGGTGAGGTGCCCCCGGCCCCCGAAGCGCCCGAGGGCGCGCCACCCACAAAGGCGCCGCACATCATGGAATTCCTTGACCGCGAAGGGCTGATGCAGCGCGACACGGACAGTCAGACCCCGCCGCGCGACCTGACGCGCGAACCGCTGGAACTGCCCGCCACCCGCGACCTGCGCCTGCAAGCGCTAACCCGCGGCGACGAGGGCTTCGTGCTCGGCATGGCCTATTCCACGCAACGCGGCTATGCGCGCAACCACGCTTTCGTCGCGGAACTGCGCATCGGCAAAGTCGCGGTCGAAATGGACATCCCCGAACTGGGTTTCGCCATCGAGATTGGCGAGGTGGCGCTCACCGAATGCGAGACGGTGAACCAATTTGCAGGCTCCAAAACCGAGCCGCCGCAGTTCACCCGCGGCTATGGGCTGGTCTTCGGCATGTCCGAGCGCAAGGCGATTTCCATGGCGCTGGTGGACCGGGCATTGCGTTGGGAGGAGTTGGGCGAAGACAACCTCGGCGCGCCGGCGCAGGACGCGGAATTCGTGCTCTATCACGCCGACAACATTCAGGCGACGGGGTTCTTGGAGCATATCAAACTGCCCCATTACGTCGATTTCCAATCCGAACTCGAACTGATCCGCAAACTGCGCCGCGAGGCGACAGCCGCGGCGGAAGACGCAGCACGGGAGGCCGCGGAATGAACCCTGCCATGACACAGAGTGACCAAGACAGGCATAAGGACCGGGGCATGAACGACTACAATTTTGCCTATCTGGACGAGCAGACCAAACGGATGATCCGCCGCGCGATCCTGAAAGCGCTGGCGATCCCGGGCTATCAGGTGCCCTTTGCCAGCCGCGAGATGCCAATGCCCTACGGTTGGGGCACGGGCGGGGTGCAAGTCTCTGCCGCCGTGCTGACGCCCGAGGATACCTTCAAGGTGATCGACCAAGGGGCGGACGACACGACCAACGCCGTCTCAATCCGCCGCTTTTTTCAAAAGACCGCCGGCGTCGCCGTGACCGAAGCCACGACCGAGGCCAGCGTCATCCAAACCCGCCACCGCATCCCCGAAGCCGCGCTGCGCGAGGATCAGGTGCTGGTCTATCAGGTGCCGATCCCCGAACCGCTGCGCTTTCTTGAGCCCTCGGAGGTCGAGACCCGCAAGATGCACGAGCTGGAGGAATACGGTCTGATGCACGTGAAACTTTACGAAGACATCGCGCAGCACGGCGCGATTGCCACGGCCTATGCCTATCCGGTCAAGGTCGAGGGGCGCTATGTGATGGACCCTTCGCCGATCCCGAAGTTCGACAATCCGAAACTGGAAATGGCCGCGATCCAACTCTTCGGCGCGGGGCGCGAACAACGGATCTATGCGCTGCCGCCCTATACGCAGGTCGTCTCGCTGGATTTCGAGGACCACCCTTTCGAGGCGAGCAAGGCCGAGCATCCCTGCGGCCTTTGCGGGGCCGAAGACAGCTATCTCGACGAGTTGATCGTCGATGACGCAGGTGGGCGTCTATTCATGTGTTCCGACACCGATTACTGCGCGGCCCGTCAGGCCGCCGGGCATCGTGGCGCGGATGCGGTCCCTGTGGTGGAGGGCATGGCATGACCCCCTTGTTGCAAGTGGAAAACATCGCGAAATTCTATGGCGCGCGGATCGGCTGCACGGATGTCAGCTTTGACCTCTACCCCGGCGAAGTCATGGGCATCGTCGGGGAAAGCGGCTCGGGCAAGTCGACACTGCTGAACACGCTGGCGGGGCATCTGACGCCGGATCGCGGGGCGGTGCGTTTCGACACCCGCGCCGACGGGCTGCGCGACACGGTAACGATGAGCGAGCCGGAACGCCGGATGTTGTCGCGCCCCGATTGGGCCTTTGTGCACCAACACGCCCGCGACGGGCTGCGCATGAACGTCAGCGCAGGCGGCAATGTGGGCGAGCGTCTGATGGCCGTGGGCGCGCGGCACTACGGCGACATCCGCGCCAGCGCCACCGATTGGCTGGGCCGGGTTGAGATCAACGCCGATCGGATCGACGACCGGCCCTCAGCCTTCTCTGGCGGGATGCAGCAGCGCTTGCAGATCGCCCGCAACCTCGTGACCGGGCCGCGGCTGGTCTTCATGGATGAACCCACGGGCGGGCTGGATGTAAGCGTGCAAGCGCGTCTGCTCGACCTGTTGCGCGGGCTTGTGCGCGAAATGGGGCTGAGCGCGATCATCGTGACCCATGATCTGGCGGTTGTGCGGCTGCTGGCGGACCGGCTGATGGTGATGAAGGACGGCCATGTGGTGGAAACCGGGCTCACGGATCAGGTCTTGGACGACCCGCAGCACGGCTATACGCAGCTTTTGGTCTCTAGCGTGCTACAGGTGTAAACATGCAAAGAAAACCATTCAATTTCAGAATTATACCGAGCAAGGCTAAACCATGATACGCGTGGAAAATGTAAGCAAATCCTTCACCCTGCACAATCAGGGCGCTGCGGTGATCCCGGTGATGCGCGGCGGCGAATTGACCGTGGCGCAGGGCGAATGCGTGGCGCTGACCGGGGCGTCAGGGGCCGGGAAATCGACGCTGATGCGGATGATCTATGGCAATTACCTGACCGCCTCGGGCCGGATCATGGTGGGCAATCTGGATGTCGCCCAAGCCGCCCCGCGCGAGATACTGGAGCTGCGCCGTCATGTGCTGGGCTATGTCAGCCAGTTCCTACGCGTCGTGCCACGGGTGGCAACGCTGGATGTGGTGGCCGAGCCGCTGCGCGCGGTGGACAGCAACGAGGGCGAGGCACGGGCGCGGGCCGGAGAATTGCTGGCTCAACTCAACATCCCCGAACGGCTCTGGCAGCTTAGCCCCACGACCTTTTCCGGCGGGGAGCAGCAGAGGGTGAACATCGCGCGCGGCTTTGCGCATCCCTATCCCGTCCTGCTGCTGGACGAGCCGACGGCGAGCCTTGATGCCACCAACCGCGCCACGGTGCTGGCGCTGATCGAAGGGGCCAAGGCCCGCGGCACGGCGATCTTGGGCATCTTCCACGACGAAGCCGCCCGCGACCAAATCTGCGACCGCGAAGTGGACGTGACCCGTTTCACCCCCGGACTGGCGGCATGAGGCGCGGGCGTTTCATCGCGGTGGTGGGGCCGTCGGGCGTGGGCAAGGACAGCGTGATGGCAGCGCTGGCGGAAGCGCGGGCCGACCTCTTCCTCGCCCGCCGCGCCATCACCCGGCCCAGCGAAGCGGGCGGCGAAGACTTCGACGGGATCGACGAGGACACATTCCTGCGACTAGAGGCAGAGGGCGCCTTTGCCCTTAGCTGGGCCGCGCATGGGCTGCACTATGGCATTCCCATCGCCGTCGATATGGCGCTGGCCGAGGGGCGCGACGTGCTGGCCAACCTCTCGCGCGCGGTGCTGGCCGAAGCGAAGCTTAGGTTTGACCGGTTCGAGGTGCTGTCGCTCACCGCCGCGCCCGAAGTGCTGGCCGCGCGGCTGCGGGGCCGTGGCCGCGAGAGCGAAGCGGAAATCACCGCCCGTCTGGCCCGCGCCGAACGGGACTTGCCCGACCATATCGCCGCCATTGAGATCGACAATTCCGGCCCGTTCACGCAGACCGTGGCACAGGCGCTGGCTGCGCTTTATCCCGAAAGGGCCGCGCGGTGAACCTCATGGAACATACCGTCTTCGGCCTGCCCCACCAGCGTCAGGCTGTCCAGCACGAAGGGCTGCGGCAGATGCGGCGTGATATAGGGGGCCAGCGCTGCGGTGAGTTGCGGCAGATCGCCCTTGGGCAGTTTGCCGGTCAGGGTAATGTGAAAACGAAACGCCTCCATCACGTAAGGATAGCCCCATTGGCTGAGATTGGCCTCTTGCACTGGGGTCAGATTGGCCTGACGCCTGCGGGCCAGATCGGCCTCGGTCGGCGGGGCGCGGAAGGGGTCAAGGCCGCGCACCACCTCGGCGGCCATGGTGTTGAGCGCGGCGGTGTCCCCCTCGGGCGTCAGCGCCAGAAAGCGGCCCAGCGGGGTGAGCGCGAGCCCGTCGAGCGTGACCGGCGCAAGCCGCGTGCAAAGCGCCGCGACCTCGGCCAGCAATCCGTCAGCCGTTGTGCCCTCGGGCAGCACGAACGGCGGTTTAATCGTCCCATGCAGCCCGTATTTGCGCGGCGTCTCGGTCAGGGCGGCCACATCCAGCCCCGCGACCTCAGGATGCGCCACGGCACGCCCGCGCGCCAAATCCCACCCCAGCCAAGCGGCCCCAGCCTCGGCCAATGCGCCCTGTGGCGTGTAATAGATCGCGTAGCGGTCGAACTTCATTCATCTTCTCCCTGCATCCATGGATGCGCAACAAGCGTGACGCTCACATGACAAAAGAAACCATTCTCGCCAATGCCAAAATCATCCTGCCCGATGCGGTGATCCCCGGCAGCGTGGTGCTGCGCGACGGGATGATCGCCGATATCGCCGAAGGCACCGCCCTGCCCAAGGGGGCGGTCGATTGCGAGGGGCGCATTCTCGCCCCCGGGCTGGTAGAACTGCATACCGACAATCTGGAACGCCATATGAAGCCGCGACCCAAGGTCGACTGGCCGCACCGTGCCGCGATCATCGCCCATGACCGCGAGTTGGCGGGCACCGGGATCACCACGGTTTTCGATGCGATCCGGGTGGGGTCGATCCTCTCGGACGCGGGGCGCAAACGCTACGGAAAATACGCCCGCGACATGGCCGATGAGATCCTGATGATGCGCGACAGCGGGGCGCTGGCGATCAGCCACCATATCCACCTGCGCGCCGAGATCTGCTCGGAAACGCTGGAGGAGGAACTGGCCGAGTTTGGCCCCGACGACAAGGTCGGCATCGTCAGCCTAATGGATCACACCCCCGGCCAGCGGCAATTCCGCGACGTGCAAAAATTCGAGGATTACGTCTGCGGCAAGAACGGCCTGCCGCGCGAGGATTTCGGCGATTACGTCACCTTCCTGCATGGGTTGCAAGAGCGGCTTGGCGCGAAACATGAAGCGGCCGCGGTGGCGGCGGCGGCGCGCTATGGGGCGGCGCTGGCCAGCCATGACGACACCACCGCCGCGCAGGTTGCCACCAGCCATGCCCATGGCGTGCGGCTTGCCGAATTCCCCACCACCCGCGAAGCGGCAGAGGCTTGCCATGCCCAAGGCATTGCCACGATCATGGGCGCGCCGAACCTCGTGCGCGGCGGCTCGCATTCAGGCAATGTCGCGGCGAGGGAACTGGCGGAACTGGGCCTGCTCGACATCCTGTCCTCGGACTATGTGCCCGCAGCGCTTTTGCTGGGCGCCGTGCAACTGGGCACCCTATGGGGCGATATGGCGCGCGGCCTCGCCACCGTGACCCGCACGCCCGCGCATCATGCAGGGCTGACCGACCGGGGCGAGATCGCCTTGGGCGCGCGCGCCGATCTGGTCCTCTTTGACATCATGAAAGACGCGCCGATCCTGCGCGCGGTCTATGCGATGGGCAACCGCGTGGCGTGACCGCGCGCCGCCCCCCCTGCGCATCCGCCGGTTTCGGCGGTTGCACCTCTCTCATTTATCTGCGCAAAAACCCGCCCCTTATACGAATGTGGCTTTTTGCCCTCGTCTTGTCGCTCCATAAGGCTAGGTTAAACAAACCTGCATCTTGCAGAATAATTTAGCCGGTCATCGCGGCCGACAAGCTTGAGGAAAATGGTGCAAGAAGCATTCAGATTGGCGAGTGATCGCCTTGGCCAGATC
This sequence comes from Sulfitobacter sp. 1A15299, assembly GCF_043556915.1. Lineage (NCBI taxonomy): Bacteria > Pseudomonadati > Pseudomonadota > Alphaproteobacteria > Rhodobacterales > Roseobacteraceae > Sulfitobacter > Sulfitobacter sp. 1A15299. The sequence goes on from NZ_JBIFFJ010000006.1 coordinate 102,820, forward strand.
GTCGAAGATGCGGCCAGCGAAGTTTACCTGTTTTCAGTCGAAGACTTCACCTTCACTCTCGCCAATCGCGGCGCGCGCGAGAACCTTGGCTATTCGATGGATGAGCTGCGCGGCATGGCGGCTTGGGACATCAAGCCCGATCTGTCGCGCGAGGCGTTTTTGGAACTCGTCCAACCGCTGCTCAGCGGTGAGAAGACAACGCTGGAATATGAGACGATCCACCAGCGTAAGGACGGGTCGCGCTATAGCGTGCTGACCCATCTGCAATTGATCGTTACCGAGAATGACACGGTCCTCTACGCGGCCATTCAGGACATCACGAAACAAAAAGAGGCCAACGCGGCGCTGACCAAAGTCTCGGCCCGGCTGGACGCGATCCTAGACAACACGACGATGGCCATCTTCATGATGGACGACAAGCAGCAATGCGTTTTCATGAACCGCGCAGCAGAAAAGCTGACCGGCTATCGGTTCGAGGAAACCGCAGGCCGACCGCTGCATGACGTGGTCCACCACACCCATCCAGACGGGCGGCCTTTCCCTATCGAAGACTGCCCCATCGACCGCGCCTTTCCCGAGAACCACCAGACCCAGGGGGAGGAGACCTTTGTCCATAAGGACGGCAGTTTTTACCCCGTAGGCTTCACCGCCTCCCCGATGAAGGACGAGACCGGCAAGACCGTGGGGACGGTGATCGAGGTGCGCGACCTGCGTGAAGAACTGCGCGCCCGCAATGCCGAGATCGAGTTCAACAACGCGCTGAAAACCAAGATCGAAGAGGCCATGGCCGAACGGGACCGGCTTGAGGCGCAATTGGTGCAGGCGCAGAAGATGGAAGCCGTAGGCCAGTTGACCGGCGGCATCGCGCATGACTTCAACAACCTGCTGCAAGTGGTGGGCAGCAACCTGCAACTCCTGTCGAAAGAATTGCCCGAAGGCGACGCCAAGCGGCGGTTCGTCGACAATGCCATGGCGGGCGTGTCGCGCGGGGCCAAGCTTACCGCGCAATTGCTGGCCTTTGGGCGGCAGCAGCCCTTGGAGCCGAAACCGCAGAACCTTGGCCGATTGGTGCGGGGCATGGACGACATGCTGCGCCGCACCCTTGGCGAAGGGATCGAGGTCGAGACGGTGATCTCGGGCGGGCTGTGGAACTGTCTTGTCGATCCGGCGCAGTTGGAGAACGTGATCCTGAACCTCGCCATCAACGCGCGCGATGCGATGGCCCATCACGGCAAGCTGACGATCGAAGTGGGCAATGCCGCGCTGGATGATGCCTATACGCAGAACCATCCGAACGTGGCGCCGGGCCAGTATGTCATGCTGGCGATCACCGACACCGGCACCGGCATCGCGCCCGAGATCATGGAAAAGGTCTTTGACCCCTTCTTTACCACCAAGGACACGGGCGAGGGCACGGGGCTGGGCCTCAGCATGGTCTACGGTTTCGTTAAACAGTCCGGCGGGCACATCAAGCTCTACAGCGAAGAGAAACAAGGCACGACCGTGCGGGTCTACCTGCCGCGCACGCAGCGCAAGGAGGAAAGCGCACCGCTTCCCGCCAGCACGGACACGCCCACCGGCAGCGGCGAGGTAATCCTCGTGGTCGAAGACGACGCCGCCGTGCGCGAGACCGCCGTCGATCAGCTGCGCGATCTTGGCTATGGCGTGCTCACCGCCGAGAATGCCGACAGTGCGCTGGCGATCGTGAAAAGCGGGATGCAGATCAACCTGCTGTTCACCGATGTGGTCATGCCCGGCAAAATCCGCAGCCCCGAGCTTGCCCGCGAGGCCAAGGCGCATCTGCCGAATATCGGCGTGCTTTTTACCTCGGGCTATACCCAAAACGCCATCGTCCATGCCGGGCGGCTTGACGAAGGGGTCGACCTGCTGAGCAAACCCTACACCCGCGAGCGGCTGGCGCTGAAAATCCATGAGATCCTCTCGCGCCAAACCAGCGCCGAGACCGCCTTGCCAGTGACAGAATCCGCGCCGAGCGCCGACGACGCGCCCAAGGTGCTGCTGGTCGAAGACGATGCGCTGATCTGCATGGCCACGGCGGATATGCTCTCTGATCTGGGCTATGCGGTGACCGAGGCCGACAGCGTCGCCGCCGCGGAGCGCAGCCTTCAGGCCGAGCGGTTCGACATCATGTTTACCGACCTTGGCCTGCCCGATGGCTCTGGCATGGAACTGGTGCAGCATGTGACGCAACTGCGCCCCGAGATCGCCGTGATCATCGCCTCGGGCGCCGATCCGCGGGAATATGCCGAAGGCGATGCAGAGGCAGCGCGCTATGTCAGCTTGATGAAACCCTATGACGAACACTCGTTGAAACGGGCGTTGGAGCAGTGCAAGGCGGCGGCGGAATAAGGCGGCTAGGATCAGCCCGGTTTTCGATCTATGAGAAAGAAAACAAAAGAGAGGCAGATCATGCGCAGCATTACATTCGCAGCCGTTTCCACCGCTATTTTCATCGCAGGTTGCGCGGGCGTGGCCAGTGACCGCGTGATGGTGCACCGCACCGGGCCGGATGAGCTTTTGAAACTGCGGTCCGGGCCGGGCTTGGATTTCGGGATCATCATGGGGCTGCCCGACGGCACCGTCCTCAACCGCCGCGATTGCGTGACCGAGATCGGGCAGTTGTGGTGCCGCGTCTCCCTCGCCGATGCGCCTGAGGTGCAGGGCTATGTCTCGGCGGATTATATCTCTGACATCTGATTTATGAACCCGGGCGGCCCGATTGGAGGGTCGCCTACCCGACGGGCGCGGCGCTAAGTCCGCGCTGCCGCGTCTCTGGTCGATTTTTGCGCGCCCTGCTCTATCTCAGCCCTTCACACCCTTTTCGAAGTCGCTGAACTATCTCAAGAGTAAGGAAAACCATGTGCCGCTTCCTCGCCTATATCGGACCTGAACTGCCAATCGAGTCGCTGCTCCTTGCGCCTGAGAACAGTCTGCTAAACCAAAGCCTCGACCCGGAACTGCACCCCAGCCTGCAACTGGCCGGATGGGGGTTCGCCGCTTGGAGCGACCATCTGCTGCGCCCCGACGCGCCGCTGCGCTACCACCGGCCCAAGGCCGCCTTTCACGACGACAATGCCAAATCGGTGATCCCCAGCCTGCAAGCGCATACGCTGCTGTCGCATATCCGCGCGGCCTCCTATGACGCCAGCGTGGTGCAGGCCGATGAGAACTGCCACCCCTTCGCCTTTGATTATACGCCGTGGATCATCGCCCAGAACGGCGCCCTGCCCCACTGGCGGCAATTGCAGCGCGAACTCCTGCCTCATTGCAAGGATCGTTACCTTACCCAGATGCGCGGCACGACGGATACGGAATTCCTCTATGTGCTGTTGCTGTCCCTGCTGGAGGGCGACAGCGACGAAGATGTGCAGCGCGGGTTCGAAAAGCTGTTGCAGGTGATCTGCAAAGCCGCCCGCGACCTTGACCTCGCGGCGCTCACCAAACTCAAGATCGCGCTGGTCAGCAAGGGGCGGATCATTGGTGTCAACTTCGGTTGCGGCCATGAGGGTGAGACGGATGTCACAGGCGATTGGCAAGAGCTGCGGGATGAGGATCTGCCTCTCTCCATGCTGCTCGAACCGATCTATTTGCTGACCGGGGCGAACTTTCAGGACTATGCCAACAGCTATGACATCGACCCCTGCCCCGAGGGGGAGGCGACCTCGGCCATCCTCGCGTCGGAACCGCTGACCGAAAACGGGGAGGAATGGCTGAAGATCGACTTCGGCGAGATTGTTTTTCTGGAGCGTAAAGACGGGCGGATCCGCAAGACGGTCCGCAAGCTCGACATGTGATCGCCCCAAGCAGGAGCCGCCCATGACGGATCGTTTCCAAAACTTCGCCGACCTCTCCACCGAAATGCTCGATGGCGTCGATTACCGCATCCGAGCCGAGGACCGGGGCAGTGCGGTCGTCATTCTGGCCCCGCATGGCGGCACGATCGAGCCCGAGACGGGCCTGATCGCCGAGGCCATCGCGGGGCGCGACCTGTCGCTCTACCTCTTCGAGGCGTTGAAAGCGGGGGCCCATGGGGATTTTCACATCACCTCGCACCGTTTCGATGAGCCGCAGGCGCTGGCGCTTGTCGGCGGCACCGAGGGGGCCGTCGCCGTCCATGGCCGCAAGGACGATGGCAGCGAAACCGTATGGCTCGGCGGGCGGGACAAGGCGATGCGCGATGCCATCGGTGCCGCCCTGCGCACGGCGGGCTTCGGGGCCGAGGTGAATACCACCCTGCCCGGCCTGCACGAGACGAACATCTGCAACCGCACCCGCAAGGGCGCGGGGGCACAGCTTGAACTGCCCCGGTCGCTGAGGCGTCGATTGGCGCAGGATGCGAATTTGCTGGAAAGGTTCAGCCGGGCGGTACGTTCAGCACTCTAGCCGGATGAGGCAGGCCCGGCTGGCGGGCCTGCCGAGGGGGCTTAGCCCCGTTTCTGGAACAGGATTACCAGCAGCGCCAAAAGCGACGAGCCCAGCATCAAAAGCAGCGACACGGCGTTCAGCAGCGGGGTCGACCCCTCTTTCAGCCGGTCGAACATGGCGATGGTCAGCGGCGCATCGGAACCCACGAGCATCAGCGTGGTGTTGAAGTTCTCAAAGCTCATCAAAAAGGCCACCACCACGGCCCCGACCATTGCAGGCGCAAGGAACGGCAGTGTGATCGTGCGCACCGCCGTCAGACGGTCCGCCCCAAGGTTCAGCGCCGCCTCCTCCAAGGTCCGGTCGAATTTCTGCAACCGGGCCGAGATCACCAGCGTGGCGATGGTGGTGATAAAGCTGAACTGCCCAAGGATCACCAACAGCAGACCGGGGCGCAGCGCCTGAATGTCGATCTGCGCCAAGTCCCAGACACCATTGGCCAGCGTCGACGAGAAGACCAGAACCGAGATGCCCAAGACGATGCCGGGGATCACCAGCGGCAGCAGCATCAGCACATAGAGAAACCCCTTGCCACGGAACTCATAACGGTTGAACAAAAAGGCGTTGGTCGTGCCGACGCAGACGGAAAGCACCGCCACGCAAAGCGCCACGAAGGCCGAATTGCCGACCGCGCGCAGAATGCCGCGCTCGTGAAAGACGCCGATCTGCGGACGCTCCGCGCCAAAGAACCAATTCCACGTGAACCCCTCCCACGGAAGAGAGGGGAACTGGCTGTCATTGAAGGCAAAGACCGCCACCACGGTCAGCGGCAGGGCCAGATAGAGAAAGAACAGCGCCACATAGCCAGCATAGACGATGCGAAAGCTGCGCGATTGCGGGATTGTCGGGATCATTGGATCACCCCATCGTTTCCTTGAGGGTCCGGCCCGTCAGCCAGAGCATCCCCCAGACGATCACCGAAGACAGCACCAAAAGCATAAAGCCAAAGGCGGCGCCCAGCTCCCAATTGGAGCGCACGATGAACTGGTTATAGATCATTTCGGTGAACCACAGGCTATCCTTGCCGCCCAGCATCGTCGGCGTCAGGTAGTTGCCCAAGCTCAGCATGAAGACGACGATACAGCCCGACACGATGCCGGGCATGGCATGGGGGATGATGATCTCACGCAGGACGGAAAGCCCGCTGCCGCCCAGATCATAACCCGCCTCGATCACGCTATCGTCGAGGCTCTCCAGCGTGGTGACAAGCGGCACCACCATGAAGAGCATGGAGGTATAGACCAGCCCGACCATCATCGTGGCATCGGTGTAAAGCAGTTCCACCGGGCGGTCCGCCAGCCCCACCCATTGCAACAGGCTCGAGACGAGACCCGTCTCGCGCAGCAGGATCATCCAGCCAAAGGTGCGCACCAGTTCCGAGACGTAAAACGGGATCAGGCAGAGCAGGAACAACACCTGTTGCAAGCGCCCCTTCGCCATTTTGGCGATGTAATAGGCCACCGGAAAGGCGATCAGCAGCGTCAGCGCGGTTGCCAGCACCGACATTACCGCCGTACGCCAGAAGGTGCGCAGGTAAAGCGGTTCGGTCAGCGCCTTTTCATATTGCGCCAGACTGGTTTCATAGACGCCGAAACTGATCCGCTCGCGCAGTGAAATCAGCAGCATGTCGATATGCGGGATGATGATTAAAAGCCCCAGCCACAGCACCAAGGGCGTCAGCAGCAGGTAGAATGTCAGTCGGGATTGGCTGCGCATCACGCGGCCCCAAAGCAGGTCGCCTGCCCCGCGCCCCAGCCGATATGCACCACGTCACCGCGTTTCAGGCTTGAGAACTCCCCCGATTGCGGCAGCGTGACTTCGAGCGTCTCACCCACATCATCCTGCACCAAGACGCGGGAAGCCGCGCCATTGAACAACAGGCTGGTGACGGTGCCCTTTAGCTGATTGTCGAAGCCCGACAGCGCATCGGCGCTGGCAGCCAGCCGAATGGATTCAGGGCGCACGAAAATCTCGGCCTTTGCCCCTTGGACAAGCCCCGCGCCGGTGGCGCGCATCGCAAGCCCGCTGTCGGTGCGCAGTTGCAGGGCATCACCCTCCACCCGTTCGATCCGGCCCTTCCAGCGGTTCGACTCTCCGATGAAACCGGCGACAAAGGGTGTTTCGGGGCGGTAATAGAGGTCTTGCCCCCGGCCCACCTGTTCGAACTGGCCATCGCTCATCACGGCGATCTGGTCGGACATCACCAGCGCTTCGGATTGGTCGTGGGTGATATAGACGAATGTCGTGTCAAAGGCGGCTTGCAGGGCCTTCAGCTCAACCTTCATATGCTCACGCAGCTTGAGGTCCAGCGCCCCCAGTGGCTCATCCAGCAGCAGCACGTCCGGCTCCAGCACCATGCAGCGCGCGATGGCGACCCGCTGTTTCTGCCCGCCCGAAAGCTCATCGGTCTTGCGCGCGCCGATGCCCGGCAGGCCGATCCGGTCCAGCGCCTCATCGACTTTGCGCGCAATCTCGGCCTTGGCCATGCCGCGGCGGCGCAACCCGTAGCCGATATTCTCGGCAATCGTCATCATCGGAAATAGCGCCAGATGTTGGAACACCATGTTCACCGGGCGTTTGTTCGGCGGCGTGTCGAGCACCGAGCCGCCTTTGATCCGAATGTCACCAGAACTAGGGTCGAGAAACCCCGCGATCATCCGCATGATCGTCGTTTTGCCGCAGCCCGAAGGCCCGAGGATGGAGAAGAAACTGCCGGGCGGCACCGTGAAGGAGACGTTGTTAACAGCGGTGGTATCGCCGAACCGCTTAACGAGGTCGACGCATTCCAGATCTGGGGTCATGTGAATTCCGTATAAAGGAGCGACACCCCCGATGGGAGGGTGCCGCTCGTAGGGTCAGTTATCAATTGGCAGCTTGGACGCGGTCCAGCACTTCGCCTTCGATGGTTTCCAGACCGGCGGGCACCGGCGGATACCATTTGATATTGTCGATGGCTTCTTGTGGGAAGCTGTTCTGATACTTGGCTTTCAGGCTGTCTTCGGCAAATTCATCCGCGCCTGCGGAGGCGGTAAAGTTGCCCGCCGCGGCAGTGATCATCGCCGCGATTTCAGGCTGCATGACGAAGTTGATCCACGCATAGGCCACATCGTCGGCCTGCCCTTTGGCGGGCAGAACGAAGGTGTCGATCCAGCCCAGAGCGCCCGAGGCCGGGGCCACGAAGGTGATGTCGGCGTTGTCGTCGTTCAGCTTCCAGCCGCCAGTGTCCCATGCCATGGAGGCGGTCACCTCGCCCGAGCGCAGCAGGTTCATCAGCTCATCGCCGCCGCCCCAGTAGGTTTTGACGTTCTCTTTACATTCGATCAGCTTCTCTTCGACCTTGCCCATGATCTCGGCATATTTTGCCTCGTCATCGTAGGCGGCGAAGGGGTCTTCGCCCATGGCGAAGGCGAAACCGATCAACGTCGGACGCTTCAGGCGGTAGGAGACTTTGCCCGCCACTTCGGGCGCGCAGAGGTCGGTGTAATCCTTGACCGTGTCACCCGCTTCGGCGGTGTTCATCACCAGACCGGAGGTGCCCCAGACATGCGGCACGCCATAGACATCGCCGTTCACGGTTGTGTTGGCCATGGTCGCGTCGAGCATGGAGGGGATGAAAAGCTCTTTGTTCAGCTTGGAGACGTCGATCGGCTTGTAGATGCCGAATTCCATCTGCGGCCCCATGATGCGGTCTTGCGAAGGCTGGGCGAGGTCGAAACCACCGCCGCCCGTGGCGCGCAGCTTGGCGATCATCTCTTCGTTGTTGGATTTCGTGACTTCGACGGTATGGCCGGTCTCTTCTTCGAATTTCGCCACCACGTCTTCAGGTGCGTAGCCGCCCCATGTCAAAAGGCGCAGCGTGTCGGCTTGGGCCACGGAGGCAAGCCCCGCCAGCATGGTGCCGGCCATCAGAATGGTTCTTGTCATGGGAAATCCTCTTTCTAGTGTACTCATTGTCGGCAGAATGCGCATGTTAGACCAGTTGGTCAATTTATACTTCGGCGCATCGCGGCTCCTTGTGGCCTGCGAGTGCTAAAGATTTGTGACAGTGGCCAAAAATGCCGTTTGTTTTAGCAGGGTTGCTTTCGGCGGCAGCGGTCATGCGGCCGGCGTCTGATGGGGCTGCCTGCGCTTTCGCGCGAGCCTTGGGTGCAGCTTTTCGCGGTCCGAGCCGGCCCTTTTTCAAGGTGGTCGACGGCCCCGTTCCCCTGCTTTCCGCCCCCTTACCTTTACCCAAAAGACACAGGCAGCCCCCGCTCAAACCAAGCCTCTTGAGATTCCTGACAATTTCTATAAGGAATCGCCGCAACGCCGTCCGGGGGTGATTTTCCGGGTCTGGGTCGTTTGAGTAAGGGGAAATTTGATGAAGCCGACACATGCATTTGCTTGCCTTGCCGCGGGGATGCTTCCCGTCGCGGGCCAAGCGCAGAGCAATAACGACGAGGCCTTTCTAGGGACCATCGTTCTTGAGATGCCTGCCGTTCCGGGGATGGAAGACGATGACATCTCCATCTCCAGCGAAGGGCTGGCGCTGAGCAATCCTGCGGACCTGTCCGAACTTTTCGTGGCCGAGCCGACCATCGCGGTGGGCAGTTCGATCCCAATGTCACAAAAGGTCTATGTCAACGGGATCGAAGAAAACAACCTCGCCATTTCCATCGACGGCGCGCGGCAGAACAACAAGGTGTTCCACCACAACACCACCACGCTGATCGACCCTGCCCTGCTGAAAGCCGCCCGCGTCGACCCCGGCGTGGCCCCGGCGGACGCGGGCCCGGGCGCATTGGGCGGCGCGCTGGCCTATGAGACCAAGGACGCAAGCGATCTGCTGGCCCCGGGCGAGAGCTTTGGCGGGCGCTACAAGCTGGAATACGACAGCAACGGCGACATCTTCTCGAACAGCCTGTCGGTCTATGGCCGCGAAGGCGGGTTCGAATACCTCGGCTTTGCAAAGGTCGCCGAGGGCGGGCTGCGCGAAGATGGCAACGGCGACGAGATCATCGGCTCGGGCACCGACCTGCTCAGCGGGCTGGGCAAACTGGCCTATGAGGCGCAAAGCGGCGACCGGGTCGAGCTATCCTACGAACGGGTGGTCGACGATGAAATCCGCCCCTACCGGGCGAACATCGGCGCTATCGTCGGGGGCCGCCCGCTTCCCGCAGACCGCCCCTATGATCTGGAGCGCACCAATATCGTCCTGAGCTACAGCGACACCACGCCCACCGCGATGTGGAACCCCACCGCGCGGCTGGCCTATAGCGGGACCAAACTGGTCAACGACGAGTCGGCCCTGTCCACCAATTCGATCACCAGCGGTGAGACGGTGAGCCTGAGCGGCGAATTTTCAAACCGCTTTGCACTGAGTTGGGGTGAGTTGAACGCAGGTCTCGACTTCTACTCCGATGAGGCCGATCTGGACTATCTCGCCCTGTCGTCCGGCGCGCGTGAGGCGGCGACTGAGAAACTCAGCAACATCGGTCTTTTCGCCCAAGCGCGGATGGAGCCCACGAGCAACGCGCGTCTGTCCTTCGGCGCGCGGGCCGATTTTCAGGATTTCGAGGGCACCGATGGCTCCTCGCAGTCTGAATCGGGCCTCTCGGGAAATATCTCGGGCGAATATGATGTCTCGGGCGATTTGACGATCAGCGCGGGCTATTCCCACGTCTGGGGCGGTCTGGAACTGGCCGAGAACTATATCCTCAACCCCGCGTGGAACTATGGCTCCGGCATCGAGGAAGTCACCGCCGACAACCTCTACCTTGCCGCAAATTACACCATGGGCGCATGGGTCGTCGACGGCAAGCTGTTCGCCACCAACATCGACAACGCCCGCGCCGCCAGCTATCGCGGTGGCCCGGCCTTCACGGCGGATGTGCAGTCGCGCGCCTTTGAACTGGGTCTTGGCACCGCATGGGAAGACGGTTTCTTCCGCGCCGGTTTTGCCCGTATCGACACCGAGATTGATGGCCGCGCGGCCGACTCCTACTATGGCAACTACCTGACCATGCCGATGGGGGATTTCCTGACCTTCCAGGTGGCGCATCGTTTGAACAACGGCGTTCTCTTGGGGGGCGACGTGCAGGTGGCTTTCGATTTTGACGATACCTATGACAGCGCCACAGGCGGCAGCGGGCCAGAGTTGGACGGTTACACGATCGCCAATGTCTTTGCCGAATACACGCCCAAACGGATGGATAACCTGACCCTGCGCGCCGAGGTGAACAACCTCTTCGACGAGCAATACAGCAGCCGCGCCACCTATGGCCAGGAGTTCGTGGGCGAAGTGGAGCCGCTGACCGAACCGGGCCGCTCCATCCGCCTCAGCGCCGAGATCGTCTTCTGATCCAAGGCAACGATCGGCCGAACCCCGGTTTGGCCCTTTACCCGGCGCCCCTTACGGCGCCGGGATTTTCTGTGAAGGGGCGGCCTATTCGACCGTCCAAACCATGTTCTTCTCTGTTTCCCGGAAGGCGAAAGTTTCAAGATGCCGGTCAATGACACTATGCAGCGCGGGCACCATCTCGGGATCGTCGAGCGTCGCCGTGACGGTGAGGCCCGTGCTGTCCGCCGTCATATAGGCCGTGCCCATCTCGAAAGCGGCCCAGCCCTTTTCGGCGTCGTAAGAGGTCTCGATTTTATGGCCGAAATGTTTGCACAGCTGCTGCAAGTATTTCGAGCCGTTCTCGGTCTGGTAAAATCCTGTGGTCGTCGGCATGGCGCTCTCTCCGGATGTATTTTCTGCCTTAGTCCTAAGCCGGGCCATGGGAATGGTAAACACCGGCCCGGCTCCCCCTCCTCCCTGATGAAAGAGTTACCGCTATGATCAAACCCCTTGCCCTTTTGGCCCTGCTTTTCGCCACGCCCACGCTGGCCGAGACCGTGACCGTCGACACCGCCCGCGGACCTGCCGAGGCGCCGCTCACTCCCGCCACGGTGGCGGTCTACGATCTGGCGGCCTTCGACAGCCTCACCGCGCTCGGCGTCACGCCGCAGGGCTTGGTGCGCCCGGTCTATCTGCCCTACCTCGAAGCCGCGGCAAAGGGGACCGAGGTCATAGGCTCCCTTTTCGAGCCGGATTACGAGGCGCTTTTCGCCCTCGATCCCGACCTGATCATCGCCGGGGGGCGCAGCACCGAACAGGTGCCGGAACTGGCGCGGATCGCGCCCACTTTGGACATGACCATTTGGCAAGACACCATCGGCGAAGGGCTGGCCCGGTTGGAGGCCTACGGCAAGGTTTTCGACAAAGAAGAGGAGGCCGCGGCCCTGACGGCGGCTTTTGAGACCAAGCTCGCCCAAACCAAAGAAGCGCTGGCGGGCAAGGGCCGCGCGCTCATCGTGATGACCAATGGGCCGAAGATCAGCGCCTATGGCATCGGCGGGCGCTTTGGCTGGCTGCATGAGGCGCTTGGCCTGCCCGAAGCGGTGCAGGATGTCGAGATGGCCAACCACGGTGAGGCGATCAGCTTTGAATTCATCCGCGAGGCCAACCCCGACATCCTGCTGGTGATCGACCGGATGGCCGCCATCGGTCAGGAAAGCGAAGGCGCGCGTGCCACGCTCGACAACGCATTGGTGCATGAGACGGCCGCATGGAAAACCGGCCAAGTCGTCCATCTGAGCGCCGCGCCCATTTACATCGCGGGCGGCGGCATCCAGTCGATGACCCGCACGCTGGATGAGATCAACGCCGCCCTGACGGAGCAGTAAACCCGTGGCGCTTGCCCTTACCTGTCTCCTTGTGATCTTGTCGGTCGCCTCGCTTTTTGTCGGGGTGATCGACCTGTCTTGGGCGGCGCTCTGGTCTGATCCGGCGGCCCTAGAACTGCTGGTGGTCAGCCGCGCGCCGCGCACCATCGCCGTGGTGATCTCGGGCGGGGCATTGGCGGTGAGCGGGGCCATCATGCAGATGCTGGTGCGCAACCGTTTCGTCGAACCGATGACCGCAGGCACGGGCCAAGGTGCCGCGCTTGGCATCCTTTTGGTCACCCTCTTCGCGCCGGGGGCCTCTATCCTCGTCAAGATGGTCCTCGCCTCTCTCACCGCCCTTGCGGCGGGCGCGGGATTTCTGGCCATCGTGCAACGCCTGCCCCCAACCCAGCCCCTGCTGGTGGCGCTGGTGGGGCTGATCTACGGCGGCATCCTCGGCGCGGCGGTCACCTTCATCGCCTATCAGGCGAACCTGCTGCAATATGTCGAGATCTGGATGAACGGTGAATTCTCCGGCGTGTTGCAGGGCCGGTATGAGCTGCTTTGGCTGGTGGCGCTGGTGGCGGCGCTGACCTATCTCGCTGCCGATCAATTCGCCATCATCGGCATGGGCCGCACGGCCAGCATCAACCTTGGCCTGAACTATGGGCAGACGATGGTGCTGGGGCTGCTGGCCATTTCCATCGTTACCGCCCTGACCGTGGTGACAGTGGGGCTGATCCCCTTTGTCGGGCTGGTCGTGCCCAATATCGTGGCGCGGCTTGCGGGCGACAATCTGAGGCGGAGCCTGCCGCTCACCGCGATGACCGGCGCGGGCCTCGTGCTGCTGTGCGACATCCTTGGGCGGCTGATCCGCTATCCTTACGAAATCCCCGTTGGCACGGTTTTCGGCGTGGTGGGCGCCCTGCTGTTCGTGTGGCTGCTGCACGGGCCGAGCCGCCATGTATCCTAAACGCCTTTGGTGGCTTCTGGCGCTGCTGGGCCTTTGCACCGCGCTCTACCTTGGGCTCGGCGCGCGGGGGAACTGGGGCTTTGTCCTATCGTTTCGCGCCAATAAATTGGTCGCCTTGCTGCTGGTCGCCGTCTCGGTCTCGACCGCCACGGTGCTGTTCCAGACCATCACCCGCAATCACATCCTGACGCCTTCGGTCATGGGGTTCGATGCGCTCTATCTGCTGACGCTGACGGTGCTGATCTTCGTGCTCGGCGGCCAGACCTTTACCCCACTGCCCGAGATCGCGCAGTTCCTCGTCAACAGCCTCTTGCTGATGGGGGCCGCACTGGCGCTTTTCGGCACGCTCTTGCGCCGCGGCGGGCATGATCTGTTTCGCATGATCCTGACCGGCATCATCTTTGCCGGGCTGTTTCGTTCGGTCTCAAGCTTTCTGCAACGGGTCATCGACCCCAATGAATTCATGGTCGTGCAGGCCAATGCCTTTGCCCGTTTTGGCCGGGTCGACACGCCGCTTCTCACCCTCGCGGCCCTTTTGACCGGCGGCGCGCTGGCCGCCGCTTGGCGGATGCGCCACCGGCTCGACGTGCTGTCGCTGGGCGATGAAAGCGCCGTCAACCTTGACGAAGACCCGAAGCGCGGCATGTTCCAGGTGCTGGTCCTCGTGTCGATCCTCGTCTCGGTCTCGACCGCGCTGGTGGGGCCAATGGCCTTTCTTGGCCTCTTGGTGGTCAGCGTGGCGCGGCAGATCACGCCAGTGATGTTCCATAGCGTCATGCTGCCTTCGGCGGGTCTTGTCTCGGCCATCACGCTGGTCGGCGGGCAGATGGTGCTGGAGCGCGCCCTGCGGGCCTCGACCCCGCTTGTCGTCATCGTCGATCTGCTGGGCGGCCTTGTCTTTCTAATCCTGCTCCTGCGGAGGAAACCCAGATGATCAGCATCCGTGAACTGAACCACGACCGAGACGGCACGCCGACCCTGCGCGAGATCAATCTGACCTTGCAGACCGGCGGGATCACGGCGCTGATCGGCCCCAACGGCGCGGGGAAATCGACGCTGCTGTCGCTGATCGCCCGGCTGATCCCACTTCAGCAGGGGCAGATCATGATCGATGACCTGCAAATCGGCGCCTGCGCGAACGACGCATTGGCCCGACGGCTGGCCATTCTGCCCCAATCCAGCGATGCGGCCCCGCTGCTGACCGTCCGCGAGTTGGTGAGCTTTGGCCGCTACCCCTACCACAAGGGCCGCCCGACCGCAGAGGACCGCGAAAAGGTAGAGGCGGCACTGGCGACCTTCGACCTCACCCCCCTTGCCGAGCGCCGTCTCGATACGCTCTCAGGCGGTCAACGTCAGCGCGCGCAGGTGGCCATGACCTTTGCGCAGGAAACGGATTATATCCTGCTCGACGAGCCGCTCAACAACCTCGACATCGCGGCCTCGCGCGGCCTGATGCACAGCCTACGCGACCTCGCCCGCGCCCATGGCCGGACCATCGTGATCGTGCTGCACGATATCAACTACGCCGCCGCCTATGCGGATCAGATTGTGGCGATGAAGGACGGGCGGATCACGCATCACGGCGCAGCGCGGGAGGTCGTGACGGATGCGATGCTTTCGGAGGTTTATGGGACTTCGGCGCGGGTGCATCGAATTGGGGAGAAGGTTGTGGTGGCTGTTTGAGGGGGGGGGTGTTTGAGAGGGGGGGGTGTTCAGGGGGCGTTGGCCGGGGGTTGCCCCTTGTCTTGCGCCGTGACGAGAAGAGCGTTCGATCCCCTTCTAAGAACGAGAAAAGCCGCCTACTAAGGCTGCATTATCTCATTGATTTTTTTGGAGAAATTGGCTCCGGCGGCAGGGGGCGCACTGCATAGACCAATACCATTGATTTTATTGGATAATTTGCGCGCTTCTGCACGCTGATCCTTACTGGACACCGGGAAGTTCAAGCACTCCCGGCCCAGACCGGACATTCGCAGTGCGGCGAACAAAGGTCCGCGCAAGGCCCGTCTACTGCTCGGATTCTTTGTCATAATCCATAGCTCTGCAAAGGCTGGTAACAGGGGCGCATATCTTCTCTACGTCACCACATCGCCTGGCCATTGGAAATAGTGCCAGATGGATAACGAGCCAGGCGCCGTAAACAAAATCGCAAAAAGCCTTCTCAAGCACTTTGCGATTTTATCGGCTCAGGACCAAGGGTGGGATAGCTCGCTGAAAAAATTTCCCCCACTGGGGGATGAAACAACGTCCTGTCAGGATATTGCGCAACCATCCGGTCGAATTGCGCCTGCGCTTTGGCATGATAGGCCATGTCGTCGACGCCGGGGATGACGCCACTGCGCATGACGAACCGACCCGCAATCATCACGTCCGACACGTCACGACCCGACCCGTTGAGCAAGATGGTCTGAATGGGATCGATGCGTTGACCGATGTCGGGACTGTCTAGGCGGATGACGTTCAGGTCCGCCGCACAGCCCGGGGCCAGCCGTCCCAAATCCGGGCGGTTCAGCGCCGCCGCCCCGCCCAGGGTGGCGGCATCGTAGAAATCGGCGGCGCGGACAACGGTCGGATCGCCCTCCGCAATACGGGCGGTCATCACCCCCAGGGCCATGTTCTGGATCATGTCGGCGGGATGCGTGTCGGTGCCCATGCCGATGGGCACACCGAGGTCGCGGAAGCGCGCGAAGGACTGCATAATCTTGCCGCCGCGGGCCATCACCAGCGGACAATGGGCAAGCGCGGCACCGGACGCCGTCAGGATATCGAGGTCGGGCGCAGCGTGGGTGATGCCGTTGAGGCCCGACAGGAACAGCCCATGCGGCAGGATCGTGGACGGTGCGAAAAAGTCGGTATCGCGCAGCAGTTCCAACGGGCTCTTGTCATGCTGTTGTAACACCAGATCGTATTCAAGTCGCGACTGGCAGCAATGCAGGCGGATCGGCACGCCGAGAGCGCGGGCCGCCGCGCCGCTGCGGCGCAGAAGATCGGGGGTGCAAGTCTCGATCCGGTCGGGGGCCAGCATGGTGCGGATCAGCCCGCCGTGGCTGTCCTCGTGCCGCGCGACAAAGGCTTCGGCCGCGGCCAGTCCCGCAAAACCGCGCGGTTCATCATAGTGAAAGCCGATTTGCCGATCCGCATTCACCACCAGATTGCCACTGCGATAGGCGGGGCCAAGGTAGACCCGCAGCCCGAGGTCCGCCGCCGCCTCTGCCGCGGCATCGAACTCCTCTGCCGTCTCGCCCCAAGCGCGGTAGAAGAGCGAGGCAATGGGCAGCGCCGTGGTGATGCCGTTGCGGATCAGCCGGGTGAAGGCATAACGTTTCTGAAAGGCCAGTTCCTCGGGCGTGTACATCTCGCGCGGGCCAGCAGCCATGTAGCTCTCGGGCCAGACCCGGCCCTTTAACTCCGGCGGATGGTTATCATAGCCCAGCACTGTGGTATCGAGATCGGCCAGCGCATCAAGGTCGATGAACCCCGGCCCGATCAGCGCCTCGCCAAAGTCGATGGTCTCGGCCACATCACCTGCGAAGTCATAGCCGACGTGCAGCACCTTTTCGCCTTCCACGACCACGGTGCCATTGCGGTAGAGGCAATGTTGCCCGTCCTCGTGCCCCACGACCCAAGCGGCGGTCAGGGCGCTGCGTTTCAAGCGCTCTGCCATGTCGCCTCCGTCTCGCCATTGCGGGCCACGATCTGGCCGCCCGACAGGACCAAGCGGCGCGGCGGGCGTTGGGTGATGGCCTCCGAGACCGCTTCGACATCGACCAACACCAGATCGGCGCGGCAGCCTTCGGCGAGGCCGTAGCCCTCAAGCCCCATGACCTTCGCGCCTTCGGTGGTGCAGGTGTCGAGCGCCCAGCCGACCTCCACATCTGCGCGAAAATTGTTGCGCAGGCCGACGAGCATCGCGCGCTCCAACATGCAGGCGTTGCCGTATGGGGTCCAAGTGTCGCGGATGCCGTCGTTGCCCGCGCAGATCGCGATGCCACGCTCGCGGCAGGCGGCGACCGAGGGCACCGGGCGCGCAGCGGGCGCGGTGGTGGCCAGCGAGACATCCAGCGCCGCGACCCGGTCGAGCAGCCCCGCCACCCGCGCCTGATCCCCCATGCCGAGACAGAAGGCGTGGCTGACCGTCACCCTGCCCTGCATCGCCAGCGCCTCGGTCCGGTCAAGGATCATCTCAAGGCTGAAGGCCCCCATCTCCCCCGGCTCATGCAGGTGGATGTCGATCGGCTTGCCGTGCTTCTCTGCCAGTCCGAAAACTGCATCAAGTTGCCCCTTCGGGTCACGGTCGATGCCACAGGGGTCGAGCCCGCCGACGATATCGGCACCCTCACGCAGGGCTTCGTCCATCAACTCCAGCGTGCCGGGGCGGATCATCAGACCCGACTGCGGGAAGGCGACAATCTCAATTCGCATGACATCCGCATAGCGCGCGCGAGTGGCGGCCACGCCCCGGTGCAGGCCCAACCCATGCTCGGTGTCGATATCGACATGGCTCCGGATCGCCGTCGTGCCCTTTGACAGCGCCAGCGCCACCTGCCGGGCCGATTGCCGCTGCGCATCCATGTCAAGCTCGTGGCGCAACTTGCGCTCGGTGTCGATCATCTGCAGCAGGCTTTTGCCCTGCTGATGCGGGTGCCAGGGCATGCCCCAAAGCGTCTTGTCGAGATGCGCATGGGCATCCACGAGCCCCGGGAGGGCCAGCGCGCCGCCGCAATCCTCAACTGTGACCTTCTCGTTCGGCGTGATCATGGAGGCGATCTGCGCGATGCGCCCGTCTTCGATCAGCACATCGGCGGCATCCGCCCCCATCAGGCGGAGGTTCTTGAGCAGCAAAGGCTTGGTCATGTCTTGTCCTGTCTATCGTGTCAGAGGGGCGACGCGCGCTTGCGGCGCGGGAGATTGCTTGACGCGCGGCAGGGCATAGGCGCCGGTCTTGGCGGTTACCAGCCCGGTCGCGGCAAGCCCGGCGGCCATGCGGATGGCAAAGCCCACACCGTCGATCACCGGCACGCCCGCATCGCGGCCCAATTGCTCCAAATGCGCGCTCATTCCTGCGCAGCCCAGTACCACGGCCTCGGCCCGGTCTTCCTCAACCGTCTGGCGGATCTTGCGGGCGATCAGCGGCAGGGTCTGCACCGGCGCATATTCGAGATCGAGCACCGGGATGTCGGCGGCATGCACGGCACAAAGCGCGCGGCCACAGCCGTAGCGGTCACCGAGATCTTCGATGATCGGCACGGCGCGGGGCAAGGTGGTCACGACCGAATAGCGTTTGGCGATCCGCCCGGCTGCAATGAGCGCCGCTTCGCACAGACCGATGACCGGGCCTTTGGCCACTGCGCGGGCGGCATCGAGGCCGGGATCGTCGAAACAGGCAATCACATGGGCCGCGGCCCCTGCCGCTTCGGCTTCAAGAATGGCGTCGAGCATGGCGGGCACGGCGCGGGCCTCATCGGCATAGCCCTCGATGCTGGGCGGTGTCGCACGCGCGGTGGCGGCAATGACCTCGACCCCCGGCCCGGCTTGGGCGCGGGCGGTGCGGGCGATCGCCTCGGTCATGCCCGCGGTCGAGTTCGGATTGATCAGGTGAATTTTCATTCTGCAGCTTTCTGTGTCACGCCGACCGGCGGCGTCTCGGAGACTTTGAGCTCGAACTGCCGGTCAGAGGTGATGTAATTGTCGGCGTGCAGCCGCGCGATGGGCTGGTAATTCTCGTGCCGGACATAGCGCCCGTCGTTGTCAAGGCAGTTGTCGCGCACATGCATCTGCACCACGCGGCCC
Source organism: Sulfitobacter sp. 1A15299 (assembly GCF_043556915.1). Taxonomy (NCBI): domain Bacteria; kingdom Pseudomonadati; phylum Pseudomonadota; class Alphaproteobacteria; order Rhodobacterales; family Roseobacteraceae; genus Sulfitobacter; species Sulfitobacter sp. 1A15299. The sequence continues at coordinate 121,712 of NZ_JBIFFJ010000006.1, forward strand.
AGAATGATCTCGCGCCGCGCGTAGCGGATGGTCTCCTCGACCACGCATTCCATGGCGCAGGGGCTTTCCGCGATCCAGCCGCCTGCGATCTGGCTGGCGGGCGTCAGGGTCAGCCCGGCAGTCGCAATTTCGTCCACGTCGGGCGCGTAGCTGATGCCGCAGGTGATCATCGCCTCGGCCAAGGCCATGTCGACCATGTTGACGCAGAAGCTTTGACGGCGGTCGATGTTGGTGACCGTGTCCTTGATGCTGCCGTCGGGACGGGTCTGGATGCCGAGGATCACGATCGGCGGCTCCTGCGAGAACACGTTGAAAAAGCTCATCGGCGCGGCATTGGGCACACCCTCGGCGCTCAGCGTGGTGACCAGCGCGATGGGGCGCGGCGCCACGAAACTCGACAGCAGCCGGTAGCGGTCACGCTCCGGCAGGGTGGTGAAATCGAACTCCATCCCCCCTACTCCGCCGCCAGCCGAAGCCAAGGCTTCAGCCGCCCCTCGTCCGCCGCGTGGCAGGCCGACTTCTGGCCGCCCTTGCGCAGGTTGAGCACGGGGGCCACGCTGCGGCAGGTGTCGTTCGCCAAGGGGCAGCGCGGGTGAAAGGCGCAGCCGGGCGGTGGCGAGATTGGGTTCGGCACCTCCCCTGCCACGGGCGCGCGTTCGGCGCCGCCGACGGTGAGCTTCGGCACCGTCTCCATCAACAGGCGCGTGTAGGGATGCTGCGGGTTGCCAAAGATCTCCTCCTTCGGGCCGACCTCGACGATCTTGCCCAGATACATCACCGCCAGCACATCCGCCATGTACCAGACCACCGCGAGATCGTGACTGATGAAGATGTAGCTCATGTTGAACGCGTCCTGCAGGTCCTTCATCAGGTTCAGGATCTGGCTTTGCACACTCACATCCAGCGCCGAGGTCGGCTCGTCGCAGATCAGCAGTTCGGGTCGGGTGGTGAGTGCGCGGGCGATCGACAGGCGCTGGCGTTGGCCGCCGGAGAATTCATGCGGGAATTTCTTGGCGTCAGCGGGGTTCAGACCGACCTGGCTCAGCAATTTCTCGACTTCTTGTGTGACCTCGGCCCGGGTCTTGCAGATGCCGAAGTTCTTGAGCGGCTCGCCGATGATGTCACGTACGCGCCAACGCGGGTTAAGCGAGGCATAGGGGTCCTGAAAGATCATCTGCATCCGGCGGCGCAGGGCGGCGGGTTTGCCGGGAGGCATATGGGTGATGTCGTCCCCCTCGAAGCGGATCGTGCCGCCGCTTGGTGTATGCAGCCCCATCAACAGCCGCGCCACGGTGGATTTGCCGCAGCCCGACTCGCCCACTACAGCAAAGGTCTTGCCCCGAGGCACGTCAAAGCTGATGTCGTTCACCGCCGTCAGGATACGGCGCGGACGGCGTTCCAGCAGCCGGTTGAGGAAGGGTTCGGACACGTCGAAGCGCTTGGAGATGTTCTGCACGCTGAGAATGTCGTCGGGGGTGATCTGCGGGGTCATGACGTTTCTCCGTAAAGGTGGCAGGCGACCTGCCCGGTGCCGGCGTCCTGCGGCGCGGGGCGGATGTTGTGGCAATGCTCCATCGCCCGGGGGCAGCGCGGCGCAAAGGCGCAGCCGGGCGCGGGGTTGCGCAGGCCGGGCATCGCGCCCTCGATCTGCGTCAGCCGCCGGTCGCGGATGCCGATCTGCGGGATCGAGGCCATGAGGCCGCGGGTATAGGGGTGCAGCGGCTCCTCGATGACCTGTTTCACATCGCCGATCTCGACCAGCCGCCCGGCATACATCACTGCGACGCGGTCGGCGGTTTCGGCAATCACGCCCATGTCGTGGGTCACCAGCACCACCGCCGTGCCGTTCTCGCGGCAGAGCCGTTTCAGCAAGGCGAGGATCTGCGCCTGCACGCTCACGTCGAGCGCCGTAGTCGGCTCGTCCGCGATGATCAGCTTGGGCTCGGCGCAGAGCGCCAGCGCGATCACCACGCGCTGCCGCATCCCGCCCGAAAACTGGTGCGGATATTGGTCGAGCCGCGCCTCGGGGGCCGGGATGCCGACTTCGGCCAGCCAGTCGATGGCGCGTTGGCGGGCGGCCTTCTGGTCGAGGCCGAGATGCACGCGCATCGTGTCGACGAGTTGCTCGCCCACGGTATAGACCGGGTTCAGGCTGGTCAGCGGGTCCTGAAAGATCGCGCCGATCTCCTTGCCGCGGATGCGGCGCATCTTGTCAGCGGGCAGGTTGTCGATCCGCGCGCCGCGCAGCCGCACCTCGCCCGAGCGGATCAGGCCGGGCGGTTCGATCAGCCCGGTGATCGCGGCCCCGGTGATCGACTTTCCGGCGCCGGCTTCACCGACCAGCCCGAGGATCTCGCCTTCGTCGAGGTCGAGGCTCAGCCCCTTGACGGCCTCCAGCGGACCGCGCCGGGTGGGGAATTCGACAACGATGTTGTCCAGTTCAAGAAGTGACATGGAATTACCTCAGCGCAGTTTGGGGTTGAGCGCATCGCGCAGCCAGTCGCCCAGCAGATTCACCGCCAGCACGAGGATCGCCAGCGCCGCGGCGGGAAAGACGACGACCCACCAGATGCCCGAGAACAGGAACTCGTTGCCGATCTGGATCAGCGTGCCGAGCGAGGGCTGGGTGGGCGGCATGCCGACACCGAGAAAGCTCAGCGTCGCCTCGGTCAGTACCGCCATGCCAAGGTTGATCGTCGCGATGACCAGCACGGGGCCGAGCACATTAGGCAGGATATGTTTGATCATGATCGCCAGCTTGCCGGTGCCGAGGGTGCGTGCCGCCTCGATGTATTCCTTGCGGCGCTCCACCATGGTCGAGCCGCGCACGGTGCGGGCGTATTGCACCCAGTTGGTCAGCCCGATCGACAAGATCAACACGATGAGCGCCGACTCGGCCTGCGCCGAACTTGGCAGCGCACCGCGCAGCACGCCGTTGATCAAAAGCGCCACGAGGATTGGCGGGAAGCTTAGCAGCACGTCGGCGATCCGCATCAGCACCGCATCGACGATCCCGCCGAGAAAGCCGCCCAGAAGGCCAAGCGCCACGCCCATCACGGCAGCGAGGATGACGCTGGCAAAACCGACCAGCAGGGAAATCCGCATTCCGTACATGATCGACGAAAGAACATCACGGGCCTGGGTGTCGGTGCCAAGCAGGTAGGCGGCGCTGCCGCCCTCGGCCCAGGCCGGGGGCAGCTCGCTGTCGAAGAGGTCCAGTTCGGCGATGTTGAATGGGTCCTGCGGGGCGAGGCTCGGGGCGAAGATCGCCGTGAGGAACATCGCCAGCAGAACCAGCGCCGAGATCACCGCCACGCGCGACTTGCGGAAACTGAAGGTGATATCGCTGTCCCAGAAAGCGTAGAGCATGGGCATGAAGTTTGACATGTGGGAACCTCCTCAGACGCCGCGCGCGGGCGTTCTCTCGGCCCGCAGGCGCGGGTCGGCGACGTTGTACAAAAGGTCGACCAGCGTGTTGATGACGACGAAGATGAAGGACACCAGCACCAGATAAGCGGCCATGACGGGGACATCGGTGAAGTTCACCGCCTGAATGAACAGGAAGCCCATCCCCGGCCATTGAAAGACCGTCTCGGTGATGATGGCGAAGGCGATGAGCCCGCCCAGTTGCAGACCGAAGATGGTCATCACGGGAATGAGCGTGTTCTTCAGCGCGTATTTGAAATGCAGCATACGGTTGGGGATGCCGCGCGCCTTGGCGAACTTGATGTAGTCCGCGCGCAGCACTTCCAGCATCTCGGCTCGCACCAGCCGCATGATCAGCGTCATTTGGAACAGGGCGAGCATGATCGCGGGCAGGATCAACGCCTTGAGGCCGGTTACCGTCAGGAACCCCGTGGTCCACCAGCCGAGATCGACCACCGTGCCGCGCCCAAAGCTTGGCAGCCATCCCAGCGAGACCGAGAAGACAAGGATCAGCAGAATGCCGGTGACGAAGGTGGGCACAGAGATCCCCAGAAGCGAGATCACCTGCAACCCTTGGCTCAGCCAGCCGCGCGGGTTGAGGGCGGTGTAGATGCCCAAGGGCATCCCGAGCGCCAGTGCCAGACCCGCGGCGACCAGCACCAGTTCGGCTGTGGCGGGAAAGCGTTCGGCAAGAAGGTCCGAGACGGGGCGGTTGTTGCGGTAGGACTGGCCGAAATCACCCTGCGCGGCATCGGCGATAAAGCGGCCGTATTGCACCAGGACCGGGTCGTTGAGCCCCAGTTTCTCGCGCATTTCGGCGCGGTCCTGCACGGTGGCGTCCTCGGGCAAAAGGTTGGAAATCGGGTCACCGAGAAAGCGAAACATCAAAAAAGCGATCGAGGCGACGACGAGCATCACCAGCGCGGCCTGTATGATGCGGCGGATAAGAAAGGCGAACATGCTGGCCTCCGGCTGGCAAGGTTGAAGGGGGGGGCGGACGTGGGGAGAGGCGCCCGCCCCGGGGCGGTTACTCGATCCGGGCGAGCCAGAGGCGCGGCTTGTCATCCGCGGTCTGTGGGATCTTCACCGCATCGCGCGCGGCCCAGGACAGGGGCTGGGCGTGCAGCGGCAACCAAGCAACCTCCTGATCGGCGATCCGGAAGGCCTCGACCATCATTTCCATGCGCTTCTCGGCATCCAGCTCGGTCGCCACGGCCTTGGTCAGGCGGTCGACCTCGGCGTTGGAATAGCCGCCGGGGTTCCACGTGCCCATTTGCCCCTCAGGCGTATGCAGCATGGCCGAAAGCACCGAATAGCCGTCGAGCATCGGCAGCGTGGCCCAGCCCAGCATGAACATGTCGGTCTCATTGGCGCGGGCGCGCTCGAAGTGGATTGCCTTGGTCTCTGCCGTGAGGTCAGCCTTCACACCGACGCGGGCAAACATCGCCGCCAGCGCTTGGCAGATCGCCGCGTCGTTGACGTAGCGGTCATTGGGGCAGTTCATATTCAGGCTGAAGCCTTCGGGGTATCCGGCATCGCCCAGCATCTGCTTGGCCTTTTCGGGATCATAGGCGGGGATTTCATCGACCCCTTCGTCAAACCCCGGCACCTGCGGGGCCACCAGACCGCCGAGGTTGCGCGACTTGCCGCGCATGATCTTGTCGCGCAGCAGGTCATAGCTGATCGCATGGACCAGCGCCTGACGGACCTCGACCTGCTGCAGCGGATTGCCGTCCTGGTTGGGGTTGTTGGATGTGTCGGACATGTTGATGCCCATCATGATTGCACGCAGGCCCGGGGCTTCCAGCACATGCATGCCCTCGGTCGCCTCGATGCGCTTTGCATCCTGAAGGGGCGACGGCACGATCATGTCCAGCTCGCCCGAGAGCATCGCCGCCACGCGGGTTGCATCGGAGTTGATCGGATTCAGCTCGATCCGGGTCAGGTTGTGCTGCGGCTCGTCCCACCAATCCTCGTTCACGGTCAGCACGGTCTGCGCATCCGGTGTGCGGGATTCAAAACGGAAGGGGCCAGTACCATTGGCGTTGGAGGTGGTGTAGCCCTCTTCGCCCTTCTGCGCGTCGATCGGGTCAAGCGCGTTATGTTCCTCGAGCCAGCCGCTGTCGAAGATCAGCACATTGGTCAGAAAGTTGTTCAAAAGCGGGTTTGGCCCGTCGAGCATCAAATCCACGGTCATTTCATCGACCATCTTGGCATCGACCAGACCGGCGATATTCCCGCGAATGGGAGAATCTTCATGCGGGGCGCGTTTGACCGAGGCCACCACGTCTTCGGCCGAGAAATCCTGCCCGTCGTGGAACTTGATACCTTCGCGCAGTTTGTAGCGCACGGTGGTCTCGTCGATCTGCTCCCAACTGGTGGCGAGCGCCGGTTCGATCTTGAGATCCGCGTCGTAGCGGACCAATGCCTCATAGACGTGGTTCAAGAAAGAGACGGTGAAACTGTCGGTCATCGAATGTGGGTCGAGGCCGTAGAGGTCGCCATTGGTGCCAAGGCGAAAGGTCTCGCCCTGCGCCATGCCGGCGCAGCTGAGCGCCAGAGCCGAGGTGAATAGAAATTTGCGCGGTGTCATTGTTATCTCCCTGTTCGTGCCGCCCTGCGGACACAGCAGACCTGCATCACAGCGACTAAAACTAGGCTGGCATGATTCCATTTTTCTGTCTACAATTATTGTTAACAATCTTTGCTGACATTAATTGCTTGCACTTTATCGGGCATTTCGACGACTATTGAGGCAAATTTAGTAAATACAGATTTGAGGGGGCCGGTAGGTGACAGGAGCAAAGCTCACGGAGAAGCAGATCTATGAACGGATCTGGAAATCCATCGCCGAACGTCGCTTGCCGCCCGGCACGCGATTGAAAGAGGAACGGTTGTGCGAGATTTTTGGCGCCAGCCGTCCGCGGATTCGGCGGGCCTTGGATCAATTGACCCATGACGGGTTGGTCAGCCACATCCCAAACCGCGGCGCCTTTGTCACCACACCGTCGGTCGACGAAGCTCGCGATGTCTTTTTTACCCGCCGGGTCGTGGAACGCGGCGTGATCGAAGCGTTAAAGAAACACGGCGCGCAGGAAAAGCTTGCTGCTTTGGAAGCCCATATCGCCGAAGAACGCGAAGCACTGGCCGAAGGGGATACGGCCCGGATCATCCGGCTTTCGGGCGCTTTTCACATGCTGCTGGCCGAACTCGCCGCCTCTCCCCTTCTGGCCGATATCCTGCGCGACCTCGTCTCCAAAAGCACCCTGGTCACGGCTGTGTTCAAACCGAAATGCGATACGCAATGCGGCCCAGACGAACATGCCGCCATCGTCGCGGCCCTCGCCGCCGGTGATTTCGAGACCGCGCAGGAAGAAATGGAGACGCATCTGATCGAGGCCGAGCGCACGCTGCAATTGGAGACATCGAAAGAGGGTGCCGCCGCGCAGGACGACGTTCTCGGTGCTGCCCTGAGCGAGGACTTGTAATGACCAGCCATGCGATCACCCACACCACCGCGATCACCATGGACCCGGAGCGTCGCGTCATCGACGATGCGACGATCCTGTTCGAAAACGACCGCATCACCGCCGTCGGCCCCGCGGGCGATGTGCCCCTCCCCGAGACCGCTGAGGTGATCGACGGGCGCGATATGATCACCCTGCCGGGGCTAATCGACAGCCATGCCCACGCGGGCCACGGGCTGACGCGCAACTTGGGCGGCGGCGATGGAGATGCGTGGTTTCACGCCTGCGAGACGATCTACACCCGTGGCTCCACCCCCGCGTTCTGGCAGGCCGAAGCCCGGCTTTCGGGGCTTGAGCGGCTCAAGGCGGGGATCACCACCTGCACGATGCTGCTTGGCGGCGGGGCGGATCACTACCGCACCGATACGGTCGAAGCGGGCAATCTGCATTGCGTGGCCACGCGCGAGATCGGCATCCGAACGATGCTCGCCGCGGGCCTGAACCGCCGCCCCTTCCCCAAGCCCTACCGCAGTCTGGACCTCGCACGGGAGGTTAGCCTGTCCTTCGAGGATCAGCTGGAGGTTTGTGCTGAACTCGCCCAGACCAGCGGGGATTTCCTGAACGATGGCGCGGGGGTCTGCCTCATCATGCCGGTCTATTCGCCCGAGGACTTTGCGCAGGCCCCCGATGACATCCGCGCGATGTGCCGCGCCGCGATGGACCTGCGCGAAAAACATGGGCTGCTGTTCACTCAGGATGGGCACCGCTCCGGCTCCATCGCGCTGGCCGAAGACCTCGGCATTCTCGGCCCCTGGGCCTATCTGTCCCATTCGGTCGACCTCACGCCTGAGGATATGGCCGCGGCCAAGCGCAGCGGCGCGACGATTGTCCACAACCCTTCGGCCATCATGTCGGTTCTGGGCCGCTGCCCCGCGCCCGAGTTGCGCGACATGGGGGTGAATGTGGCGCTCGGCTCGGATGCCGCGGCACCGGACCGGGGATATGACATGTTCCGGCACATGGCCCAGTGCCTGCACTACCACCGCCGTCACTTCCGCGATCCCGAGGTGATGATGCCGCGCGACGTCTTGGAAATGTGTACCATCGATGCCGCCAAAGCCATCGGGATGGAAGCGGAGCTTGGCTCTTTGGAGGTTGGCAAGAAGGCGGATATCATCATGCTCGACCGCCGCAAGCCGCATCTCTATCCGCCTATGATGCCCCTGACCACGGTCGCCCAGTTCGCCAATGCGGCGGACGTGGATACGGTCATCGTGAACGGCAAGATCCGCATGAAAGACCGCCAGACGGCTCTGGAAGAAAATGCGATACTGGACGCGGCCGCAGGCGAACTGGATGCCGCCCTGTCCCGCTGTGGCCTTGCGCATCTGCTGGCTGAGTAGACATAGGCTTGCGTAATGCTCTGAGGGCGTGAGAGTTGGCGCCAGCGCGCGGCTGGAAAGCTAAAGGGGGCAACGAGGACGGGCTGGAATTCTTTTAGACACCTATGTGAAGCGAACGTTCGTTGGAGATGCCGCGAATAACCGCTACCCGCCCTTCCTCCCGGAAGTGGAAGGCCGTCGCTCACGGCCCGAAGCCGACATTCAAACTCGACTTCGATCCCACGGTGGCTTCGCCAAACCCGCCATTCATGCATCACGCAGGATGTCCATTCAGAAAAAGTCGGCTGTGCGAGATATTCAAACTGTAACCAAGCTGACCTGCCCCCCACTGGTCCCTCACTCATAACGAGAGTCTGCAGGTTTGGTTTTGATAGTTGGGGGTTCTGGATT
>NZ_JBIFFJ010000059.1:0-6868 GCF_043556915.1 Sulfitobacter sp. 1A15299
ATGGAGCGCCTGAACGAAACCGCGCAGGATTGGGTGCCACATGTGCGCCGCCTGCGGCCGGATATGGCCTGGGAAGATGTTTTGCGAATCATTAATGGCCCCCTGCCCCACGACCGGCACTGGACCCAAAGCCGCCTACTCCGTGCTGTGAAAGCCTATGTCCGCGACGGGTTTGTACCAGATGCAGTGCTTAGCCGCGCCGGACGCCGCGAAACCGATGACCGCCTGCCGGCCATCGTGGCAGCGATCAAAGGCGCGGACCCCGAAATCACACTGCAGGCGATCTGCGACCGGCTGGAATCGATGCGTGAGCGCACCCCTCGGGGTCGTGCAAGCTGGCAGCCGTCTTCGGTCAAAATGCTGCTTAAGCGTGCGGAAAAGTTGGGGCTCCTTTGAACACGACACTTGTGTTGGCCTAACGGATTGCCACCAAATCTAGAAAGTGCTTGCACGAATCTGGCTGCTCGGGCAATAGTCTCGAAAAATAACGCGCGGTCACATAAAAAACGCGCCCACGGGTCGGGGCACACATGAGCGAAGCAGAACAGGATCTAGATATCGCCATCGGGCACTACGCGGAACTTCTCGCGTCGAACCTGCATGCTCAGCGCGCTGCACACTTCCCACCAGATGCAAAGAAGGTGATGCGCACTTTGACCAGCGGAGAAGCTGCTGAGCTCCTTGGCGTCGACCATACCTATCTTCGGAAGCTTCATCGAGAAGGAAAGATCGTCGATGTCGAGACGACGGCTGGAAGTCATCGTCGCTATACGCTCGACGATATCTGGGAAATCCGGCAGACGCTTGAAGGAAACGCAAAAAAGTCTGGAACTTACGTGCCTGGTCGTCGCGACAGTGACGAGCTTCAAGTCATTTCAGTGGTGAACTTTAAGGGCGGATCTGGCAAAACGACGACGTCCGCTCACCTCGCTCAGCGCTTGGCGCTCAAGGGGTACAGGGTTCTTGCGATCGATCTTGACCCCCAAGCATCTCTTTCGGCTCTTCACGGAATCCAGCCAGAACTCGACCTCATGGAGGGCGGAACCCTCTATGATGCCGTTCGCTATGACGATCCGGTTCCGATCGCCGAAGTGATCCGCAAGACCTACATCCGCGGCCTTGATCTGATCCCGGGCAACCTTGAACTCATGGAGTTCGAGCACGAGACGCCTGCTGCGATCCAGCGAGGCGGAGCGAAGGCGTTCTTCGCGAGAGTTCATGACGCACTCGATAGTGTTGAAGCGAACTACGACGTTGTTGTGATCGACTGTCCGCCGCAACTTGGTTTCTTGACGATGTCAGCACTTTCCGCGTCCTCGGGTGTGCTCGTGACGGTTCACCCGCAGATGCTTGACCTTATGTCGATGTCCCAATTCCTGCGAATGACTGCGGATCTCCTTGGAGTAATCAGGGATGCAGGCGCAAATCTGCGCTTCGATTGGCTTCGCTTCTTGCCAACGCGATACAAAGTCGGCGACGCACCACAGACCGAAGTCATCGCCTTCATTCGCGGGCTCTTTGGGAGGTCGGTCCTGACCAATCACATGGTTGAGTCGACCGCAATTTCTGATGCCGGCTTGACCAAGCAAACGCTCTACGAAGCTGACAAGAAGGACTTCACGCGTCAGACGTTTGATCGTGCGATCGAATCTATGAACGCAGTGAACGATGAAATCGCTGAAATCATCCAGAACACATGGGGGCGGAATGGCAAGAAAGCCTAAACTTGGCCTGCCGCTGCAGACCCTTCGCAACGCTCCTGACGCTCTTGAAGGGCGCAGACTGCGTGGCGGTGTTTTTGAGATCGATCCGGCGCAGATTGTTACCGAAGGACGGTTGGATGACAGACTACAGATTGAAGTTGAGGGCCTGAAGAACTCTATTTCCAAGAACGGTCAGCGTGTGCCTGTCTTGGTCCGCCCACTGGAAGCCGATCGCTACAACCTGATCTATGGCCGCAGACGCTTGGAAGCATGTCGCGAACTCGGTATCAAAGTTCGAGCCATCGTCACAGAGGTTGAAGGTGATCAAGCGCTTCGAGATCAGCTTCTCGAGAACCAAGAGCGTCGTGATCTGAGCTTTATTGAACGTGCGCTTGTAGCGACGGCGCTTCTAGACGGCGACCATTTGGAAGGGGCTGAGCGCACCAATCGTGGTGTCGCCGAAGTCCTTAACCTCCACGAAGCTGGAGTTTCACAGCTCTTGAGTGTCGTTCGGACGGTCGGCGAGGATCTCATCCAGGCGATTGGTGCAGCTCCTGGGATTGGTCGCCCGAGATGGGAAGAGCTCAAAAAGGCTTTGGGTGCCTACGACGGTGATCGGGACCAGCTGCTAGCCATAGCTCATGCAGCCAAGTCCGGAAGTTCCGGCTCGGTCGATGAGGTTTCTGAGCGTGCGTTTCTCGCAGTTCTGGCAGCTGCGAAGAGCACAGAGAGGAAAGCAAGCCCGTCTAGAAAGGGTGCGCCTGCTTTGGCCATCCCCGGTGTTGGAGCTGCGACGGTCAAAACCGGCCGCCAAGGCAAGCAGCTCAAACTTGATCTAACTACGGATGAACCTGATTTTATCACCTGGTTGGAGGGCAACGCCCCAAAGCTGATTACCGAGCTTCATGAGCGCTGGAAGCGTTCAGGAGACTGAGGAAGAGCAACCAACAAGAAGGAGGCACGATACAGGCAAAAAGAAAAAGGCCCCGAGAAGCTAGCTTCACGAGACCTTTGTAAGGTTTCGCACCGGGATCAGACCGCTACAAAATCTCAGTTTTCGCACTTCTGAATGTAGCGTTCTGGCCCCTACCCCGCAAGCGCAAAGCGATTCGCGGGCCCTAGAATTTTTGTCTTCGTGGACATTTTCATGGAGTACACACCAATCTCGCCGTTTATGCGGCCGATATCGCACGCCCATTTGCGCGTCATTGAGCGACCCGAGGCATCTGTTCCAGCCAGACCCGTTAACAAGTGGGAACTCCTGCGCGAGCTCTCCAAGGCGCAAGCGGCCTTTGGGGTCTCGGAACGTGATCTGACGGTTTTGCAGGGGCTCCTCAGCTTCTTTCCGGACGATGCGCTTGGCGGGAACGCCGAGATGGTCGTCTTCCCCTCGAACAAGGCGATATGTGAGCGCTTGAATGGTATGCCCTGCTCCACGATGCGTCGTCACCTCGCGCGTCTTGTCGAGGCTGGCTTGCTCCAGCGGCGCGATAGCCCCAATGGGAAGCGCTACGTCCGTAAGCACGGCGAAGACCGCGTTGCCTTTGGCTTCGATCTTTCCCCTCTCTACTGCCAGTCTGAGGAGATAGCACGGACCGCAGAGGCCGTACGTGAGGCTGAGGAGCGCGTCAGGCGCCTGAGAGAGGTCGTAAGCCTCATGCGCCGCGATCTCGCGGCCCTCGCCGAGTTCGGAGACGAGATGCAGCCAGGCCTAGGCTTCTGGGATCAGCTTCGCGACAAAGCTGCCCTCACGGCTCGCGCGCTCCGCCGCAAGCTTTCAGTTGAGGACCTCGCGGCCTATCGAGCCGACCTTGAAGCTCTCCTTGACCAGGCACGCAACGTCATTGATGGCCCTGAAACAGAAGAAATGAACACCAATGATGCCCAATCTGAGCGTCACCATCATAATTCAAAAAAAGAATCCATAGATCTTGAACCTGCTTTAGAAAAAAGCGGGGCAGCGGCGGGTGTGCCAGATGTGGATACGAATGAGCCGGTGGCTGACGTTGATGAACAGGACACAAGACACATGCCAAAGATCCCGCTGCACCTAGTGATCGCGGCATGTCCCTCGCTCAAGACCTTCTACCAAGGTGAGATCCGGCATTGGCATCAGCTCTTCGATGCGGCGTGCCATGTGCGGCCAGCCATGGGCATCAGTGCGTCTGCATGGGAAGAAGCACAGCGGTTCATGGGTCCGGAGCAAGCGTCGATCGTCGTTGCTGCCATGCTGGAACGCTTCGCGGACATAAGATCGCCTGGTGGATACTTGCGAGCTCTGACTGCTAAAGCTGCGGCAAACGAGTTTTCCTGCGGCCCAATGGTCATGGCATTGATTGGCGGGCGGAACGCGGCTTAACAGCTGTTAAACTCCGATCTGCTGCGGCTGGCTTGGCATAACTTAACAGCTGTTAAGTAGGCTCTCGGCACACAAACGGTGTTCGAGAGAGAAAAGTTGGGGGGTTGAGGTGTGGCGGTATTTGAAATCGTGAAAGTGGCTTTCGCTTTTCGTCGCGGCGAAGATCTGATGACGAGGGCATCCCGATCATCATGGTAAAACCTCAGCTGGTGACCATCGCTGCTAGTAGCGCAAAGGCAGCTAGCGAAGAACATACAGAGCGTTGCGCTGTAGCCAATCTAGCAGTTGCGCGCCTCCGCGGCCCCTGCCCTTTTCGATGTCTGTGATCTGATGATGAATACCCTCAACAATTGGCTCAACGCTATCCGGCGCCTGCTGACGGCGATTTGGGTCCTGGCCTCGGATGTTCCCTTGGCCTTCATGGGTGCTAATGCCTGAGAGGTAGGTTATGGATGTCTGTTGCATGATATCGCGGCTACGGGCCGTAGCGCACAAGGAGCAGACGATCGATAGTTGCCAAAACCGTTTGACCAAGGGCACGATCCTCGAATTCCCGCGCGCGGGGAGCCGGTAACTTCTCAGTCACTTCGATAATGGCGACACAGCCAGCGAGTCAATCGGCTCCTCAAGCGCAGCAGCTGGTTGCCAGCGGTCCCGCGTTTCGCTGATTTGGTCGTAGTGGACGACGAGGACATCGCAGAACAGCGGTTGCAACTTAATCTCTTGATTTCATGCCACCCGAACTCTTCAAAAGAGTGTTTTGATGTTGGCCGCGGACTGATCTGATCCGCCCGATAACGGAAAACAATTTAATAACAATAGGTTATTGCGTTCTGGTATTCGCGACGAGAAATCATGCCCATAATAGCCTTCATCGAAGTGGCTTCCCTTTCCAGGATGCCGATCCGCTACATCGACGGGAAGCCAAAGGATCAGCACGCTCTACGAAGAATCAGCACGCTCTACGCAGAAGTTGGCAGTTGCGGGCCGATTGAACGGTCTGGGCTATCTCGTGACGAAGAAACCGCCACAGGTCTAGCCGATAGGCCCTGTGGAAGTTCTGATCCCGTCGTGCCAGTACAGTTCGGTGGAGGTTGGGTGTTTAATGGGTTTGGTCCACGAAAAGTAAAAGTGTTCTTCGGGTTTTGTGACTGACGGATGAGGGCCTTTGGGGTGCCTCGGATGGGTCCGGGCCGAGTTCCGGTCTGCCATTCCGGATGAAGGGCATTCCCATGCAAACAGGTGTCTTGCGCGTGCTGCGCGCGACCGCTGCCTCTTGGTGGCGGCATAGAAAGCTGCGTCGAACCGGCGAGACGGAGCTGGCACGGCAGCTCGAGCGGAAAGCCGTTCTCCGCGATCTCGGCTATCTCAGGCAGTGCCAAACGCGCATGTGATCTGCGGGGATGGTGGGACGTTCATCCATCTCGGTTGGACCACCGTGTCGACTCTCGCGCCTATCGAGCGCTTCCCCCTGGCCGTGCTTGCGGTCGCACTAGGGACACCCGCCATCGACATTCGACCCGTCACCAATGTCATCGCCTTCGCGAACCTGCCGCAAGTTACGCGGGACGGTTCGGTCGACCCGGACCGTTCGGGTGCCGGCAGGTCCGTCTCGCTGACCACCTACATCGACATGGTCGAAAAGCTAGGTGCCAGCATCACCAACGATCCGCGGCCCCGTCGGTCAATCTGATCTCCATTCCCTCTCACCAAAACTCGAAAGGACGCCAGCCATGGCCCGATCCCGCACGCCCAAATTCGATGCCTCCGAGTTCATCACCAACGAAATCATCCGTATCATCGAGCGCGGCGTTCTGCCTTGGCGCAAGCCCTGGACGGCTGGCGGTAGCTCCAGACCCTTGCGCGTGGGCGGTGAACCCTACCGGGGAGTGAACAACTTCCTGCTGACGATGCGGACCGTGATGGCGGGCCACAGCTCTCCCTTCTGGATGACGCTGCCGCAAGCCAATGCGTTGGACGCAAAGGTCCGCAAGGGCGAAAAATCCTCTGTCGTCGTTTATTACGGTCAAAGCCGGAAAGACGCGGGCGCAGATGAGCATGACCGCAGTGACGAGGATGATCACTCCGAGGAAGCCCGTATATTCCGCTTCCAGAAATCCTACCGCGTGTTCAATGCCTGCCAGATCGAGGGTTTGCCGGATAGCTTCCATCCCGAGCCGGACCCGGTGCTTGAGCATCCTCCGTCCGAGCCCATCCCGCACATGCAGGCGTTTTTTGACGCCATCGACATCACGACCGTCTTCACAGGAACAGAAGCGTACTATTTGCCGCCCGTGGACAAGGTCTACATGCCGTCCATCACGCGGTTCCAGGATCCGCGCAATTTCTACGGGGTCTGGGCCCATGAGCTGGCCCATGCCACGAAAGCCCCCCATCGACTGAACCGTGATTTCGGGTTCTCGAAGTTTGGCAACACGTCCTATGCGCGCGAGGAGATCGTCGCGGAATTGACCTCGGTGTTCCTGGGTCAGGAACTTGGCTTTACGGCGCATACGCTCGAGATGAATGCTGCCTACCTTCACAACTGGTTGCGCGTTCTTCGGTCGGACAAGGGCGCGATCTTTAAGCACGCCGCTGATGCGCAGCGCGCCTGCGACTACCTGATCGCACGGTCGGAGGCCGGCAGGGCAGGGCGCAGCGCCGAGGCCGCCTGACCACACGGAGAACGGAGACTCGCATGTCTCGCAAGGAACCCAAGACGCTGCGGCTGGCCGGGCTCCGCCCGTTCTTGCCTCAAACTGTCCCCCGGACAGTTTGCCGTTTCGCGGACCGGCGCGAACTCAAA
>NZ_JBIFFJ010000060.1:0-6244 GCF_043556915.1 Sulfitobacter sp. 1A15299
CACGGCTTATATCCATGAGGCCAACATACCGGACCTCGTTCGCCACTGGAGAGCGACCGCCGCAATCACACCATGTTCTTTGGAAGTTGTGGATGACGAAGAACGGCTGTCACGCATGTGAGTTGTGAGACTTGGTGCCGGATCTGTCCACCGCGGTGGACATCGGCCGGTCGGAGAAACACGGAATGACCGCGCAGAAGCGCCCTATTGGAATTTGGCTCGGTAGCTATGATGCGTGTGGAAAGACCGCGGGTCATCCTGCCGTTACCCATGTTGGGCCGTTCGTGGTTGTAAGACCAGAGCCACTCCGTGGCAATCTGCTGAACCGCCTCAATGCTTTCGAAAATGTAAAGGTCCAGCCATTCGTGCCGGACCGTCCGGTTGTAGCGCTCGACATAGGCATTCTGCTGGGGCTTGCCGGGTTGGATATAAGACAGGGTGATGCCCTTGTTCTCAGCCCATTCCATGAGGGTGCCGCTGATGTATTCCGGGCCCTTATCGAAACAAATTGTTCCAAGAGCACCGCGCCATTCGATGATCTGGTTCAGCGCCCGCACGACCCGCTCAGCAGGCAGCGAGAAGTCGATCTCGATGCCCAAGCCCTCGCGGTTGAAATCATCCAGGACATTCAACAGCGAAAACTGGCGACCGTCGCCGAGGCGATCCGCCATGAAGTCCATCGACCACACCTCGTTCGGTGCGTCCGGCACAGCCAGCTCATCAGGTTTGTCCCGCTTCATCCGTTTGCGCAGCTTGATCCTGCGGTTCAGTTCCAACTCGCGGTAGATCCGATACACCCGCTTGTGGTTCCAGCCATGCCCCTAGACGTTGCGCAGGTAGAGAAAGCACAGACCGAAGCCCCAGCTCTTCTTCGCTGCTGTCAGCCCCAATAGCAGATCCGCGATTTGCTCGTTCTCATCGTCTAGGTTGGGGCTGTACCGATAGCAGGTCTCACTGACGTCGAACGCCCGGCACGCCAGCGCAATGCTGACCCCCTTCATCGCCACCGCTTTCACGGCCAACTCTCGGCGCTGAGCTCGCCGTCTCATTTTTTCCAAGCGCCTCCTTCAGGAGGTCATTCTGCATGCTGACGTCGGCATACATGCGCTTCAGGCGTCGGTTCTCCTCGGCCATCGCCTTCATCTCGCTAATCAGGCTGGCGTCCATGCCGCCGTACTTCGCCCGCCATTTGTACAGCGTGGCGCTGCTCATGCCATGTTCCCGGCACAGTTCGGCGGCAGGCACAACGCCCTCCATCTGGCGCAGCACGCCCATGATCTGCGCCTCGGTGAATCGTGTCTTCTTCATCGGAATCTCCTCGTTCATCCTGCCGAGAAAATTTTTCTTCCGCATCTCCTTTAGATCGGTGGGTATTACCATTGGACTAGTTGCCGGTCAGACGTCCACCGCGGTGGACACTAGGCGGTTTGCATAGCAGTTTTGGATAGACGCTTGATCAAAGCCATTGGATCAAACTGGTCTTGACGTTGGCCCAAGGTAATACTGTGAAAATACGCTCCAAAGTCCCTGATACGTTTTCCAAGTTGTAGCATGATGAAGATCGCGCATGACGCTTTCTGAGCTCCGACTGCATTCTTGGCTTTTTCGAATGTATCTGGGTGAATCCCCATCATGGGTGCAAGTGTTCGAGCATGGTTTTCAATTTCCAACCAGTTTCTAAGTCTCTCTGTGGAGAACGACGTCGCTTGATCGCAAACTGAGGTTAGCAAGTCTGGTTTCAGAGCTTCATTGCCTATGTTGCTATCTAAATCTTTTTTTTCTTCTTCAGACTTAGATTGGTGCCGGACAGTTTGTCCGTCATTGGCGGGCAATTCTACAGTTTCTGGTGGGTCATCTGGGGTATGTAAACTCTGGCATTCTCTGTCTGTGTCTGCGAGTAGCGCGTGGTATTCAGGAAGGCTCAGCTTCCTGCGTAGAGCTCTCCGTGCGTGGCTGATGAATGTGTTGCTGGGATCATGCTCTTCCAAGTGGGCGAGTTTTGTGAGGATCTGTTTGCGGGCAAATATCCGATCCCGCCGGTTATTTTCCATCTCATGTGCTATGGCGATAAGCTCGTTCGCACGTTGGAGGAGGGGGGTTAGAGATAGTCCATAACTGATGCATTCCCCGCTGGACGAGCGAACGCGGTAGCGCTTTCGGTTCGAGCTGTCATTGCGCTTGATGAAACCGAGTTCAACGAAACGGTTGATGTGTCTGCGAAGGGTCCGTTCGTCGATACCGCCGACGCGCTGGCAAATCGAGTCGTTGGACGCGAAAACCGTTTCCCCATGGCCGGGCTTCAAGAAACTGAGCATGGCTTGAAGTGTTTGGATATGGCCAGGACGCAGACCGAATACGCTACGTGCATCTCTCAGTGCCCTGAAGATGGTCCAGATGTCGGTTTCAGCCGCAGAAATTGAGCCGCAAGATGCATCAGCACCATCGGTTCTGATCGATAGTTTTGTAAATGCCATGGTTTGTTCACGACGACCGTTCGGCCCACAACTTCCCTGTCTCTTCCCAAGATTTCGCTCAGGAAAAGGCAATAAAAATCCGTCCACCGAATCGGTGACTCTTGACCAGTTTGCTGGAGGTTGCTACATCATGAGTGCTAATCGAATGATGAGGGCTCTCCAGGGGAAACTTTGGGGGGCTCTTTTCTTTCTGGTCTTCGCTTTTCTCCTCTGCTCGCGTTACTCGGTGTGGCTTGGGTTAGGACCCAGAGCCGCTCTCATTCCGCCACTGTTTGAAGAGCTGCAAAAGCGTTGCCTCCGCGCGCTCTTCGAACCATCGGCCGAATTCTGGGTTGTCCTTCTTGGCGATCTTGATGGCGATCGTTTTCTGATCGACTGTCAGTGTTCCCACGGAGCTACCGTCCCCGTCTTTGACGACGGACGTTAGGCTGCGGTTGGCTTGCTTCTTGTCGCTACGCGCCTTGTTCGAGCAAGCCGAGTAGACTGCCTGAAACTTCTCCGCGCTTGGAGTGTCGTCGGGCAGGGCGGCAATTGCCTCTTTGGCCGTGTTCACCAGATCTATCTTTTTTGAGAACGCGGCCAGGTCACCCCACTGCCGTCGTCCGATGCCATGTGCCGGCCCGATCAGCTGTACAAGCCCTTCTGGCAGTTGCTCTATGACGACGCGATGGTTGGATACGCCCTGCCGTGTCAAGCCTAGAGCATCCTGAATAACGTTTGGCTTGTAACCTGATTCCTGCATCTCTTTGATAAAAAGAGATTTCTCGATGAAAGACGGGTCTAGTCGGAGGTTGTTCTCTTGGCCCTGTGCGATCAGAGATGCGTCGTCATCCAAGGTTCGAACGATCGCCTTGACCGTTCCGCCGACCATGCGGATCGCTGCAAGTCTGCGTCGGCCGTAGATGATACGGTATCTGTCCGGTTGGGCCGATGGACGGACCATAATTGGCACTTGTTGCCCATGCTTGCGAATGCTTTCGGCCAACTCATCAATACTGGAATCCTCCAGTACCAACCGATCGCGCAGACCATCCATGTCAATCTGATCGGGCTCGATGTCCCGAATGGAATTCGCGGTAATCTCGCGCAAAGAGTCGCGCAATCCGCCAACAGATCCTGGCAGTTTTGCCGCTTTTGGCGGGGTAGGGGAGGGGGCCGCGCTCTGCTTCTCGTCCTTTGGAGGCTGATTGAAGATATTTCGGGCCATCAGCGACGCCCCCATGCCATTTGGATTGTTTGTTCCAACTCATCGCCAACGCCGTTCACGCTGGTCAGAGCGCGATCAATCGTTTTCCTGATGAACTGGCTCGGATCAACTTCGTAGACGGTTTGCTGGGTCATGCCGGCGTCCGAGATTGCTGTAGACTTCAGCATTGGCTCAGTCATGACCTGACCGGCCAAGATCGATCTCAGGTAGCCCGCCATTTGCGTCTGAGGCCCGTCCGAAGGCTCGTATCTCGTTATCAAGAACTTAACGAAGTCCCAGGTAACGCGCCGGCCAATGGCTTCTTCGACAGCCTTCACCGTTTCCGAAGCAAGCTTGAGGAACTGGCTCATAGAAGCAATGTCGAGCATGCCTGGTACCACCGTTACCAGGAGCCCCGTCGAGGCTGCCAACGCCGTTAGGGTAAGAAAACCAAGTTGAGGTGGACAGTCGATCAGAACGATGTCGTAATTCGCCTCTACTTCCTCAAGCGCTAAGGCGAGACGCTCCGCAAATATGGGCTGCACCCGGCGGGCGAGGGCGTTTGCCGTCTCAGTTTCGTATTCCGAGAGCATTAGGCCCGCTGGGACCATATCGAGCTTATGGAAGTAAGTTTTTTGGATAACGGCCGAGAGCGGAACTTGTTCCTCATATCTCAGGGCATCATAGATTGTGCCGCCTTCAGCGAACTCGAGCTCAGGCCGAAAGCCGAAAAAGGTGGTCAAACTTGCCTGCGGATCGAGATCCAAGACCAACACTCGGTAACCTCGCAAAGCATACCGTTGTGCAAGATGGATCGTTGCTGTTGTTTTTGATGATCCGCCTTTGAAATTGACGACAGATATCACCTGGAGACGATCGCCGTCACGTCGACCAGGGCGGTAGCTTTCTGCATTCTTTCCGGTGCGCCCCAGAATGTCGCGCAGCTTATCGATCTCCTGGGCTGTGTAGAACCGGTGTCCGCGGTTGTCTGTTTGAACTTCCGGGAAGCTGCCGTCCTTGTGCCGGTTGCGCAGGTTAGATGTGCTCACGCGCAGGAGGCTGGCAACTTCGGTAGAACTGAAACGGCGCAGGGACTTTCGTTCTTCGGGCTCGAAAGCGATCTTCATCTGGCGATCCAAAGATTCAGCCAGATTGTCGGCAAATGCTCCGATGTCGGAAGAGCCTATGCCTTGCGCGTATCCAACGTTACGATCATCCATGTCCTGCCGCCCACTCTCGGCCTCTGTTGAGGCTCTTGGTCATTCTGACGGTGTACAGCGCGTCTGACGCGTTTTGCCGTCAGAACGGGAATGCCACGATCAAGTGAGTCCGGCAAGAAGAATCTAGATGTAGTGTGAAAGTTATCCACAGCACCAATACGTACAGTCACATCAAGATAACCGCAAGTTGTTGATTTTACGGCAATAAGTCCACAAGACCGTGCTTCAAGCCGCTCATGAGGATTGTTTGGACGGTATTGGCTAAACCCATGCAACCAATGGCACAATTGACCTTCTGACAGTGTTTGGAGCGATAGATTCAGCTGTTTGAGCCTCTGCTAGTTACAGTTGGGAGTGAGCCGATTCTGATGAAATTAGGCCAAGCCGCTCCGCGCGTTCGAGCAACATTTTGACCGAAGACGGCTGCCAGCTGGTACGACCTCGAGGGGTCCGTTCGCGCATCGATTCCAGCCGGTCGCAGATCGCCTGCAGCGTGATTTCGGGGTCCGCGCCTTTGATCGCTGCGACGATGGCCGGCAGGCGGTCATTGGTTTCGCGGCGTCCGGCGCGGCCAAGCACCTCGGCAGGAAGGAAACCGTCTCTGACATAGGCCTTCACAGCGCGGAGCAGTCGGCTTTGTGTCCAATGGCGATCTGGGGACAGTCGGCCATTGATGATCCGCAGCAGGTCTTCCCAGGCCATATCCGGCCGCAGGCGGCGCACATGTGGCACCCAATCCTGCGCGGTTTCGTTCAGGCGCTCCATGTAGCCGTCCTGTCGCGCCAGCCGCACCTTGCGCAGCGCGGCGGGATCCTTGGCGCGTAGCCCAGGATTGCCACCAACGCGACCCTTGGCGCGCGCAGAGGCAAGCCCAGCCTTTGTGCGCTCACGTATCAGCGCGCGCTCGAACTCGGCCGCGGCACCCAGAACCTGCAGCGTGAACTTGCCTTGCGGGGATGCGGTGTCGATGGGATCCTGCAGGGAGCGGAAGAAGGCGCCCTTGGCCTCCAGACGTTCGATCACCTCCAGCAAGTGCGACAGAGACCGCGCAAGCCGGTCGATCCGCACAACGACCAGCGTATCGCCGCTCTGGACGCGTTCGAGCACGCGTGCCAGCACCGGTCGCGCGCGATTGCCGCCCGAGGCGTGCTCTTCAAAGATCTCGACGCAACCCGCAGTTTGCAGGGCCTCAGACTGGGGCAGGGGGGTCTGATCCTCTGTGGAAACACGGGCGTAGCCTATCAGGGGCATGAAATCGGGCCGTTTGCAATTTAAGGTATCGCTAATAAACGACATGGTGTGATTGCGGCGGTCGCTCTCCAGTGGCGAACGAGGTCCGGTATGTTGGCCTCATGGATATAAGC
>NZ_JBIFFJ010000061.1:0-5508 GCF_043556915.1 Sulfitobacter sp. 1A15299
TGTCGTTTTGATTTCATGGGTGGACTGGCCCGAAATCGGCCCTCTCGTCGAGGAAGTTCCCATTTAATGGGTGGACCGGGCTCATGCTCAATCTGTGGACTCTTCCCGTCGCGCGGTCAATAGGGTTCTTTACCTTGCCTCCGGCTCTGATGGCGCGGGAAAACTGGCGCGGCCCTGCTGATCAACCTGTGCGCCACCTCGGGCAGTTCAGCATCGAAAACCAGCTCCGCGCCGAACAAGTCGCCGAGAGCGACCAGCGTCAGGGCGCGCCAGCGCACCGACAGGTGCTGGAGTGGCGCCTCTCGGCTCACGGCCCCGCGCGCCTCGAAGGGGCAATTCCAGCCCGGCTGATCGAACCAGAGTGCCAGAACCGGCCGCGCCGCATCCACCCGGTCGAGCGGCGCCCAGAGGGCACGGATCGTCTTCTCGAGACGTGCACGTTGGTCGGGCTCGCCCCACACAAGCCCTTGCACCTGGTGCTGAAGATCGAGAACACCTGCGGCGAAACCGGCGTCCCAGGGGCGCAATTTCTCCCCTTCCCTGCCGGTGAGCAAAGCCTCGCATTTGCGGCAGAATGGGCGCAACAGACCGCCTCGCATCCGGAAAGACACCCGCAGCTGCCCACTGCAAACCGGGCAACGGTCGTGCAACATCTCGCCGTGTGCCGGACAGGCCACCTGCTCCGCCAGCCGCCAGTCCGACCTCAGGTAACTGTCGCGCCCGGCCGAAGCGTCAC
Organism: Sulfitobacter sp. 1A15299; assembly: GCF_043556915.1. Lineage (NCBI taxonomy): Bacteria > Pseudomonadati > Pseudomonadota > Alphaproteobacteria > Rhodobacterales > Roseobacteraceae > Sulfitobacter > Sulfitobacter sp. 1A15299. The sequence continues at coordinate 737 of NZ_JBIFFJ010000061.1, forward strand.
TGTCAAAACAGCCCAGACAAACCGGCACGCCGGGCCGCTCCAGGATCCACGCTGGCGAACGATCTGGGAAGGGATGCGGGAGCGAGAGGCGGGCGAGCCGTTCCTGATCGACCCGGCAGGCCCGCGCCCAGAGCCTGACGAGGTCGGGATCGGGGGCGATGTCGTCGAGCTGAAGCAGGGACCGTATTCCCCTCCCCTGCCCCGCCAACCAGGCGGCCATAGCTGGGGCTTCCAGACCGTAACGGGCGGCAACCCGCGCCATCCAGGACGAGAGAAGTTCGTTTCGGAAAGGACGCGGCGCGACCGGCAACCGCAGTGGTGAGGTCATGCGCTGACCGGTTGCGGTGACCGTTTCCGGCGCCGGCGTGCGGTTTCGGTCATCGAGACCAGCGGCAGCACCAGGTCGTCGCCGAAGCTATGCACATCGAGGCGTTCCTTGCCAGCGTGGATGGCCGCCTCCGCCGCGGTCTCGATCAGACGAAATATGCGCGCCGTGACGCCAGAGGTGAGCTTGTGGATTCGATCCCTGGCTTCCGGGCTCAGCAGGTCGGAAGGTTCGCGCAGCGGCAGGATGCGCTCGAAGCTCTTCAGAAGACCGGCAAAGGCGGCATCGTTCTGCCAGGGCCTCAGGTGAAACGCCTCGAACCGCTCAGCCAGCTGCGCATCGGTCAACAGGGCCTGGCGCGCGAGATCGGTTCCGGCACAAACCAGCGGAATCCGCAGATCATTGGCCAGAAACCTAATCGCGTTAAGAAAGATGCGTTGCTGCCGGAAGGTGCCGGCCAGCATGCCGTTCACCTCGTCGAGGATGATCATCTTCGCGCCCACGGTACGCAGGAGTGACCGGCAAACGTCCTTCTCGCGCGCAAGCGTACCGCCCGCCATTGCCGGTGCGCCCATGCTGGCCAGAAGCTCGCGGTAAAGATCACGCTCGATCGGCTCAGACGGCACCTGCGCGACCACCACCGGGCGATGATCTACACCGGTCACCTGGTTGAATTTCGGCGGATGATCACGTTCGAACTTGCGGACGATCTTGGTCTTTCCCATGCCGGTATCGCCGTAGATCAACAGGCAGGGCATCCGGTCGCGGGGTGGGTAGCTCAGCAGATTTTCCAGGCGCGCAAGGGCTGCGCCCGCCTGATCGAAACCGATCCAGCGGTCCGCCCTGATCCAGGCGATGCGCTCCGCATCCGGCAGGTTTGCAAACCGCCTATAGGTCGGGTCGAGATGCGCAAGCTGCCCGTTATCTGTCACGACCATTCCTCCACCTCGAACCCCGGATGGTCCTTGAGCACGTTCCTACCGCTCTCGGGCTCCGGAGCGGTGTCTTCGACCTCGTATGCCCCGGCACCATCAAGCGCCCGGTCACGACGCTCGGCAAACCGCCTCGCCTCCCGCGTCTTGCCCGTTGCGGCATCGACCAGCGCCCGCTGCTCTTCAATCACCTGGAATATCAGCTCTTCATCCTCCAATGATCGTCCCCGTTCCTTCAGCAGCGCCTGCGCTCGGCGATGCTCGGCGAGGGTAATCGACGGATGCCGCAGATCGGCAAACCGTACAGCATATCGCTGACCCCCGGGATTGCGCACGAACACCGTGGAGAGGTCGCGCGGATCGTAGAAAACCCGAAATCGCCGGCCCTGACGGCCCGCCCAGAGGCTCAAGATATCGTCCCAGTACCGCAACCCGAACAGATGGATGCCATCACGGCGCACCATACGCAGTTCACTCGGAAGAAAATCGACACGGAACCCTTCTGGATCATAGGGCTGACGCAAAGGGGTGGCGCGCTGCCCGAAGGCCTCGTGCCAGGCGGCAAGCGGAGGAATCCCGAGCATGCGGTGCCGTTCGGCATGGTAGCGGGTGATTTCCAGTGCCAGCCAGCGCTCCAGTTCATCGAGCGTCATCGCGGAATTCGAAACGGAATCGTAGTCACCGCGATCCTTGATGCTGCTGAAGGTCGAACCAGGCAACAGGTGCACCGCGCCCATCATCGTGCCGATCAGCCGCTCGATATGACCGCCATAGTGCGGGGCACCAATTGGACGGTACTGCAGAGAAATTCCATGCTCCTCGGCCCCGCGCGTCATCGCACGGGAGCGAAACTCCTTGGCGTTATCGACATGGATGGTTTCGGGCAGCCCGTCCGCAGGCCAGTCTGCGTCGATCCCGAGAGCCTCCAGCCACCCGAACTTCGGTTGCACAACATGCTGGATGGCCAGCGAAACGGACAGGGCCGACGGCGGTTCGAGCGTCAGGTAGAAGCCCGCCACCATGCGGCTGGCGACATCAATGGCGAGCGTCAGCCAGGGCCTTTGCAGGGGTTTGCGGTGAATGCGGTCCACGACAATCACGTCGACCAGCGTGTGATCGATCTGAACCACCTCATAGGCCCTGTCGACCCGGTAGGTGCCGGGAACCGGACGGTATTGGTTGCGAGCTGCTTTCGCCCCTTCCCGCGCCTTCGTCAGTTCGACAGGGTCCATCGCACCCACGCGATCGCGCAATGTGGCCCAGCACGGCGTGCGCAAATCCTGCATCCGGCAGCGCCTGCGCACCTCCTTGTGCAACGCATTGATGCTGGGCTTCTGGGGCGACTTGTAGAACGCCTCGATCGCTTCGGAAATCACCGCCTCGACCTCGTCCGGCAAGCGTCGGGTTCCGGGCTGGGTTCCCACAGTCGACGCCAAAAGCGAACTGGTGAGCGGGCGGGCTTTGTAGGCCCTGATCAGCTGGTAAAGCCGGGATCGTTTGATGTCGAGATCACGGCAGGCAGCCAGGAATTCGGCGCGCGGAATACGGGCTTGTTCGGCCAGTCGGCGGACCACAGCCTCCCGCTCGACCGCCCGTTCCCAGGCCTCGTCCTCTGCCGCGATGATGTCGGAATGGTCCACCATGGTCAAACCATGAAAACAGTATCAAAAGTCCAGCGATTCACCTAGAATCCAAAAATGAACCATGAACTTGAATCGCACAGAGTCAATAGCTTAGAGTCCAGTGGTGAAACTAAAACGACAATTCATGAGACTGGACGCGCCGGAATTCGTGCGACTGGCGGCGCCTCGAAGGCTTTGCGGCGCTCTGACGCTCTCTCTCGTCGCGCTGAGCACGCCAGAGCCGGGCTGAGATACGTCTCCTCAACGAGAGAGGCCATGCCGCAAGCGCCTCGCGAACCCGCACCTGCCCGTCCACGTCGCTCTTCAGCAAGATGGAGATCGCCTGATCGACCGGGCTTTCGACAACCCGACCGATCCCCACCGTCAATGCAAGTGCTTGTAGCAACGAGCCCTGTGCGAGGCCAAACAACCCGGGACGCACGGGCTTGGCCAGGACTGGCGCAACCTCGTCATATTCTGGGACGACAACCGTCAGCGCCTGGCGGATGATCGGCGTCGTGAGGAAGTCGTGATAGTCGCGCCGGGTCTGCAACGACATGCGCGGTTGCTCAGAAAGAGATGGGGGCGAGGCTCGGCGGTGTCGTGTTGTCAGAAGGGCCAGTATCTCGACTGGCCCCCAATCCCCCTGATCGAGTCCCTGAACCCACGCATCGAGAACAGCAGCCCCGACCTTTGCAGGCGCTTCCGCTGTCGCCATCCGTTTTGCACCCAGCACAACAGGCAGCGCCTCGCCTGTCGCATCCTGATAATCTGAACCATGGACAGGACACCGAAAAGCCCACGGAAGAGCCGCGGACTTGCTCTGCACGTCGGCGGGACACATCGGGCAGTGATACCGGTTCCTGCGAATCATCATCCGGGCCTCCGGTATCAGTTCACCGAACGTCATCCCCTGCACGACCTGGGGCGAAAGCCCGGTTCGCGCCTCAATCTGAGCCCCCTCCCCTTCCGATAGTCGCCATTCCAGATCGAACACATCGCGACCGGACAAGCCAAGCTCGGCCAGGAACTCCGGTACTGTCATCGCGTAGAACGGCGCCATGCGGGCGATCCAGGAGGACAGGCGTTCGTCCGCCTCGGGAGGGAACACCACCGGCAGAAGGCCCTGCCCTATCACACCGGCTCTCCCAGGACCGCCTGCAACCTGTCGCCGCCCAGAATGTCACGCGAAAGGATGCGTTCCTCGCCGCTTTCGATGGCGGCGATTGCCAGCTGAGACATGATGGAAAATATCCCCGAGGTGATGCCGCCGGTCACCTTGATCATCCGCGAGAGCGCCTTCTCGTCGATCTCGCTTTCGCGCCGGAGCGGCAGGCTGCGCATCAGTGTGCTCATCAGCCCGGTGAAATCGGCCCCGTCCTGCCAAGGCGGCAGGGCGAAGGCCTCGAACCGGCGCACCAGCTGGTCATCGGTGCGCAGCGCATTGCGGGCCTGGGCGGTGCCGACGCAAACGAGGGGAACGCGCAACTCGTTGCCCAGAAACCGCAGCATGTTCAGGAACCGTGCCTGTTCGCGTATTGTGCCCGCCTGCAGGCTGTGGATTTCGTCGATCACCAGCATGTGGGGCCGCAACTCGGTAAGCAGCCGCAGGGCCAGGCTTTCGAGGACAGCAAGCGTTGCGCGGGGAGGTTCCGGGGCACCGATTGCAGCCAGAATCCGGCGGTAGAACCTTGTCTCATCCGGGCCGGACACCATTTGCACCGCGACGACCGGCATATGCAACCGACCGGTGGTGTCGTCAAAACTCGAGGAGTGATCGCGCGTGAATTTCTCGATGATCATGGTCTTGCCCATGCCGCTTTCGCCGACCAGGAGCAGGTTTGGCATCCGGGCGCGCTCCGGGAAGGACAGAAGGGTTTCCAGCTTGGCGAG
>NZ_JBIFFJ010000062.1:0-4648 GCF_043556915.1 Sulfitobacter sp. 1A15299
ACCGTTAAACAGTTCATAGGCAGTCAAATTGTCGGGCATTAAAGCGTGACGGCTTCAAACGAATAGAGAGCATTTTGCCGATCGTCACGGAACAACACGCCCCCTTGAGCTTTCGCATCTGGCAGCCAGGCTGCGCAATGCGCCGCGGTGTCTGGAACATTCCGGTACCCGCAAGCGGCGCGGAAGCGGTGCCGGACCTCGTGATCTCGCCCCTGTTGGGCGTGGATCAAACCTGTTTTCGACTTGGCAATGGCGGGGGATATTACGACCGAACCCTGGCGCAACTTAATCCTCTAACAAAGGTTATCGGCGTCGGATTTTCCCATTGCCTCATGCCAACAATTTTTCCAATGCCATGGGATATCCCAATGAGCAGTGTCGTCCTTTCTGATGGAACGGCGTTTGATCGGCCATAGCTTCGCAGAGTTCAAAAGCCGCCACCTTAACCGACACACTGAGTAAGCTGGGTGGTATCGCCGGGCATATTGCAATCCTGAACCCATGCGGGGCCTTCCATTCAACCGAATGCCCAAACCATCCCGGGGCAGATAACAAATTCCATGGTAGAGGCCGGCCAACTCATGCTAAGAAATATTCAATGATACAGTGGATTTACGGGGAATAGGCCATGAGCTTCAAGCTAACGATTGACGCCGAGGAAGAGGCCCTTTCTCTCAAAGTCAGCGGCTTTGACACAAAAGGTCGCGCGCTGATCCAAGCCCGGTTGGCAGAAGTCGCAGAGCTTCTCGAAGAAATTCTATCTTCTGATGAAGCCGCAAACCGTCTCACAGATGCAGAGCTCACGCGGTTAGAGCCAAGCCTCGCGGCGCTCGAGCTAAAGTACAAAATTCTTTTGCACCAGGCTGGTGAGCTGGCGCAGGCCGCTAAAGGGATCGCCCAAGGCCATGAGACAATTTCTCAGCACGGGTTTCCGGAGCTGGATGATGCCTGAGCAAAGAACGGCGACTGTCCACTTTGGGGCAAACCGTATCGCGACTGGCTTTATAGAATGCATATCAAACCACTTGGGTAAGGTCTTACTAAGTACGTCGACCAAAGCCATCACGCGCCACGAGTACGTTGAGCACTTTAGAGCGACCATGACCGCCTCAGACAAGCTGGGCCTTCTACAGGGGGCTGTTGAGCCTGTTCTAAGAAACAAAAAAGCTCTCGATGCCTTTAAGCACATCGTCATCAGCGAACACGCCCTTCTCGGACCGGTAAGCGATATGCTGACCAAAAAGACAATGTTCCCTAAAGCCAAGCGTAGAGCTCAAAACCTCGACAATGCTTTTTCCGACCGCCAGCTGCATCTGCATTTAGCAATCGCCCCTCAAGCAGAATGCTGGACATATCTGCTGGCGGATGATGACATCTCCCCCGGTCCTTCTGACCGCGCCGTGCCAGTTCATGCTTGGGCCGACTTGGTGTCTCGCATCACGACTGCCTGCCCCAGAGCCACCCTAACAGTCTGGAATTTTGAGCAGCCCCATCAGGTCAGGCTACCGTTTTTAGCAGCCCTGCTTGATATAGATGTTGAGCTTATTGATCCTCAAACCCGCAAAGCCGTGTCGCAAGAGGCCTGTCATCACCTTAAAAGCGCAAAGCTTCTCAGCAAAATTGTTCAAATCGACGAAGAGCTACAAACACGCATGGATGCCCAGTATGAGCTCGACCTGATCAGGATTGACGCCATGTCGAAGGTCACCTTGCGTAACGGGTGAGGCCAAGTTCGCCCCGCGCCACGTCAGCCCACGTTCCATGCTCTTTTTTAGGTGTCTTGATAGAAGTTTTCGCCAAAATGGCTTCGAAGAAACGCCGCCTGGGGCGCGGCCAGCTCCTCCAAACGCTCAATGACATAGTCAGGCAACTGCAGCGGTGCCGTTTGATGGACCCTTTCAGCAGCTTGAGGGTACTCAGAGGAAGCCAAGCCACAATGATGCTCAATCTTGCGCAGAAGGCTCAACGGTTCTTTGCCGATTTGTCCGTAGGGTAAGTACAGCAATTGATCGTCTGTAAAACGTGCGCTCCACCGCGGCACATTGTTCAGATAATCTCCGCGCGTACGAAGCGCAGGCATGTCTAAGAGCGCCTCCCACTCTTTTGGCGATGCAGGCAGTTTTTTTCCGCGGTGCGCATTCATGCGCAGCTGAGACTTCAACCGGTCCAAGGGGTTACGGATGAGGTAGATCAGTTTACTCTGCGGCAGAAAGCGCTTGAAAAAGTCCACGCCCTCATCCGGAATACATGAGTACTCCGGCGTGACATCGAGACATTTTTGATCCTCCGGCGCTCGGGAAAAAATGTACTTATACCACGTGCCGTTCAAAATGGGCGCGGTCTGAAGACGATCAAGATATGCCAGATAGGCCTCATCTGGGGGTGAGGCGCTTGCAAGATGGCGCGCGCGCGCCCCCTGAAGTCCCTGTTTGACATGCCACGGCGCCCACCGCCGGCATTCAGCAATGAACTTATGGTCAAAAAAATGCAGTTCCTTGAACGGCGGTACCCAAATGTCCCGTCTGGTTGCCAAAGTGACATGTAACCAAGATGTGCCTGCCTTCTGCGCGCCGATACACAGGATATCGGGTTTGCGACCTTTGTTCATATCACGTCCTGCCTGCCAGGCTCACCACCGGCTCAAACATTATTCTTCATAATCCGCTGTAGCCGCTCTTTGATTTTATCGTCTACCAGAGGCGCGGCCTTCACCCCCGATATACGCTTGAACCGCCGATAGACGCTTGGGCCAAGCTTTAGGCGTTCAATCACTTCCATCAGGACCTTTCCGGCCGTCGGTTCCGATGCCGCCACCTTCGCTGAGCGCGCAAACATATTGTCGATCATATCCCCCTTCTCCACCCAATAGGTGAGCATGCCGTCAAACAATGCCCCTCCCGATGAGAAGCGTCTGCGCGGGGGCCACGGACGCTTTGGGTAGAACAGTTTAAGCTCGCTCTCATGCAGCTTCGCCGTATTTGCGTAGATACTGGCACTCATTCCAACAGCACGTTCTCCGGAACTTCGGCCCAAATCGGCGACCGTATCAGCGATCGACACCAACCAGCGTAGGGAAAGCTCTGACCGGATCACCTCAAACTGTTCATCCAAGATCCGCCAAAAGAGCCTAAGGGCACTCTCGCAGCTCGGATCCCTGCGCAGCACGACGATCGTACAGGCCAGCAGGTGCGCGAGACGAGAGGCCCCAGAAAACTCCGGCTGAAGCTTCTGAAAATGAGCTACCAGATCTTTTGACCGCCCCGCCCAAGCCCCCGTTGGAGAGCCCGGGATAATCTCATCGGCGAAAGGCTCAAGCACAGAGCTCTCATCAGGCAGCGCTTGCGCAGCATCTTTCAGAAAGATCTTTTCGTCCGAGAAATAAGCGGGCCAAAGATCGTAGACCGTCCTGTCCTTAGGCCTCAAAGGTTCGAAGTTGTATCTTCTTTTTGCGGCTTCAGGGCGACCGGACGCATACCCCAAAAAGCGATAGTCATCCGCAAACAGGCGCATGAAGCGCTCTTTTTCCTCCGGCCGCCACCGCTCCTCGTGTTCTTGCCCGCTCCGAGACGCGCGAAGTCGCGGCAGTTCTGCTGCGATCCCGAAGTTCGCACAAAACGCCCCAAAATCCTCTTCGAGGGTTTCGAACCGAAGAACCGTGTCTGCATAAAACAAACAGTTAAACGGATGGGTCTGGGGAATGATATGATGTTTGAAGTTCCAAGGGATGTCCCGATGACTACGGTCATGGCCAACCCACGGGTCTTCCAACACGTCGAGCGCTTGCGAGATGGACAGATCAGGCCATCGCGGCTCGGCGTAATAGTCCCCCTCCAACTGATTGCCGAACTTGAACATCCGGAAAGCAGAAAGAAATCGAGCTTTAGGCTCGCGAACAACCGTCAGGCTGGGTCGGTCTCGGAAGCGCTCCGGCACATGACCAAAGTACCGTCCTTCAAGCTTCCCAAGCGCTTCGCGCACCGATGTGCCGCCGGTTTTGGGCAGGTGGATGAAAACAATACGCGGCTTGTCGATTATGAAATTTGTCATCTCTTCCTGGCTTAACCTTGGAGCCGGTACATGGGCCGCTTATCCAAACATCGAATAAAAAACGCGCAGTGTACAGAAACCCAGAGCCGCAAACACAACTTCGCCCCAGCCGATAAATGGGCCTACCGGCGAACCAGCATCGCATGGGCTCGTCCTTGCCCCCTGACCAATAGGAACCGGTCGGAGAGGCTTCCAGTATCACAGCAGGGGCACGGGCTCACCTTGCGGCATTGACCCCAAAAACCTGATGCGTTTCGTCTGGCATCCGCTCTTCGAACGCGGCCTCCTCGGCACCGTCGATCACAGTGTCGAAATCACCGATGGTGAGACGCAGCAGCAGCACTGCGTCGGCCAGACAAAATCGACTTACTACTGGCAGCGAACTGATAGGCCTTATCAGCGTAGAAATAATACCACGCCAAGGCATTCTCTCACAGTAAAACACCCCGAACTGAACTCCGCATCCTGACAGGGAACAAGCCATAAGCATTTACTGTCAGAGGCCTCCGCGGGGGGCTTTGGTAAAAAGATGGGGCACGATCATCTGATCGTAGCAACCCCATCTGCAGCCGCCTATGCGGCGGAGAAAGCTGGGCCCGGC
>NZ_JBIFFJ010000063.1:0-4499 GCF_043556915.1 Sulfitobacter sp. 1A15299
CTTGCAAATTCGGCGAGTTAACGTGACAACACCTCAATTCACCATCTCTCCACCTTGAACAATGGGCGCGATGTATCACCCGTATCGATCGGGCGCAGCCCTTCGGTTGTCGAGACGGCCGAGTTCGTGCCCTTCAATGTCCCTTTTCTTTCACGGGTTCTGCGTTCGGCCTTCGTCAGGCCCCGGCTTTCAGCTTCGATCTGGCGTTGCTGCAAACGTCGGATCTGGGTACTACCGCCGCTGGCGCGGTACACCATCGTCGCAGACGGGCGCCCAACGGGGGAAAGAACGGGCGCGGTGTACGCCCGTTCTGGTATTAACGTTATCGCAAGGCGGTGCTCGCGATCCGCACTGACCGTTTAGTGAGTAACGGAGACTTCGCGGAACATGCCGGATTCGTAATGACCGGGGATCAGGCAAGCAGCTTCGAACGTGCCGTTATTTGCAAATGTCCAGATGATTTCGGCATCTTCGCCGGGCGCGAGCCGGATGCGGTTGGGCTCATTATGACCCATATTCATACCGCTCATATCCGCCATTTCGTTCTTGTGCGCGGCGTTCTTCTTTTGCGAGTCGAGAATGAACTCATGGTCCAACTCGCCCTCGTTGCGGACGACGAAACGGACGGTCTCGCCTTCTTTGAAATCCAGATCGCCGCCCTTGAACAGCATTTCGCCGTCGTCTGTTTCGACCATGTCGATCTCGACCGTGCGGTCCACCGCAGCGGCATCGCCGGGCATGCCGATCTTCATTTCTCCATGGGTGTCGCCGGACTTGTTTCCGTGAGCCGCTTCGCCGGCAAACCCCGGTGCCGCAAAGGAGGAAGCCAGTGCGATTGTCAGCAGTAGATGTTTCATCTGTTTAGTCCTTGGTTGCTTTTGGGTTCAGGTATTGGCCGGAGGACTCATCAGCCCTCCGGATTGCTCCCGCAGGAACAAATCTCAGAATTGAAGGCGTGTACCGATCACGACCGAGAACTCATCTGTATCCCCACCGGCCGCGCGGGTGATGTCCCGCGTGTCGCCGAACGAGGTCTCGTAGTTGACGCCGATATAGGGTGAGACCGCACGGTCGATGAGGTCGTAACTCAGCCGCGCACCGATCTCCATGACTGCGCCACCCGCACCCCGCCCCCGGGCGATGTCATCCTTCAGCGGCATATCGATCTCGATGTTCGGGGTCAGGATCAGACGGTTGGTAAGGAGCAGTTCGTATTCCGCCTCGAAACTGAAGAACGAATAGTCGGAGAGGTAGAGATCGGCGTCGATCTCGAACCACTGCGGCGCGAGCCCTTTTACCCCCACGACAGCCGCGTAGCGTTCCGGAACGCCCTCGGGTGTGCTGGCATAGGCTCCGACCACGCCGTTAAAGAAGGTCGAGATTGGAAACCGGAGACGTAGCTGGTTTTCGAGGCTTTCGAACTCATCGGACGAAAGACCGTATTCAGCTTCGCTGCGCCACACCAGCTTGAGCTCATCCGTGCCGATGAGGGCGTCGAAATCCCAGACAAGGACCTCTTCGTCATCCAGTGCGCGAATTTCCAACTGTTCCGCCTGCACGCCCCAGATCAGCTGTTCGGTCTGTTTGACGGGCTGAGCCTGCACGAGCGAGGCCCAAGGAAGGATGAGGCCGGCCAGTCCGGCGAGTTGACTGTATTTCATTACGTTCGTCCTTTGTATTTCCCGGCTCAAGCCGCGCGTCCCTTGACCACGACCTTGCGGAACATTCCCGCCCGCGCGTGGTAGCTGAGGTGACAGTGGAACGCCCATTGACCGGGGGCGTCGGCCTCGACTTCGATGTCCGTCGTGGCGGCGGGATTGATGTTCACGGTGTGCTTGATGGGATTGCGCGGACCGTGACCGGCATCGATGATCGACCACATCCCGTGCAGGTGCATCGGATGCGACATCATCGTTTCGTTGATGAACCGCATGCGCACCCGCTCGCCGTATCGGAGCGTGATCGGGGCGGCATCGTCGTATTTCACGTCGTTGATCGACCAGATGTAGCGCTCCATGTTACCGGTCAGCCGCAACACGATGGTGCGTGAGGGTGCGCGGTGACGGTAACGAGGGCTGGCGGCGCGCAGGTCTGCGTAGGACAGGAACTTGCCGCCGTTGTACGCGACAGGCGTCAGTCCGCTGCCCGGGACATAGAACGGATCGCCGCCATCAGACATTGCCATTCCGCTCATACTGTCCATGCCGCTCATACCGTCCATTGCGGGCTTCTGCATCTGGGCATGGTTCATGCCTGACATCGGTGCCTTTTTCTTCTGCTGCATCTGCGTGTGGTCCATGCCGTCCATCGCAGGCTTTTGCATCTGCGTATGGTCCATCCCAGCCATCGAAGTCTTTTTCTTCGGCTTTTCCTCTGACGGGGTCATCGCAGGCATCGGGGGCTGCTGGCTGGATTGCATGTTTGAATGGTCCATGCCTGTCATGTCGGTGTGGTTCATTCCGGTCATGTTCTGCATGACGTGGTCGCCCATACCCATGCCCATATCCATACCCATACCGCCCATCATGCCGCTCATGTCGGCCATGGTGAGCAAGGGCTTGGGTCTGAGACGGGGCACGGCACCGGCATAGCCCTCTCTGGGTGACAGGGTGCCCCGAACAAGCCCGTTGCGGCCCATGGATTCCGCAATAATGCTATAGACCTTGTTCTGCGTAGGCTGGACGATGACATCATAGGTCTCGGCAACCGCGACCCGCAGTTCATCCACGGCGACAGGCTCCACATCGTTGCCGTCAGCCTGCACGACGACCATTTTCAGTCCCGGTATCCGCATGTCGAAGTAGGTCATCGCGGAGGAGTTGATGATCCGAAGGCGGACCTTCTCACCGGGCCGGAACAAACCGGTCCAGTTTTGCGACGTGCTGCGACCGTTGATCAGCGAGGTAAATCCCTGCACGTCTTCGACGTCGCTCGGCAGCATGCGCATGCGCCCCCACATGCGGCGCTCTTTCAGCGTCGCCTTGAGACCGTCCATGCGGGCGTCCCGGATCAGGTCCTGAAAAGTGCGCTGCGAACGGTTGTAGTAGTCGGACTGCATCTTGAGGTTCCGCAAGATGCGGTTGCCCGGATGGGGATGTTTGTCGGCCAGCTGAACGACATAGTCGCGGTGCGCTGGTATGCGTTCCCTGCCGCGCGGCTCGATCACGATCGCACCGTAGGCGCCATCCGGCTCCTGAAGGCCTGAATGGCTGTGGAACCAATAGGTCCCGGCCTGCTGGATCGGGAAGCGATAGGTAAAGGTCTGACCGGGGGCGATGCCGTTGAAGCTGATCCCCGGAACGCCGTCCTGACGGAAGGGCACGATAAGTCCATGCCAGTGGATCGAGGTGCTTTCGCTGAGGTTGTTGGTCACGTTTATCGTAACCTCCTCACCTTCCTTGAAGCGCAGGATCGTCGGAATCTGGCTGCGGTTGTAGCCCACGCCCATCTTCTGAAAATCGCCCGTGTTGATGCGCACCGGGTCGACTGTGATATTGTAGGTTCCCTGAGAGGTCACCTGCGTGGAGCCATGCGCGCTCAACGCTTTGGGCATCGCAAAAGCCGCAGCCGCAGCCAAGCCGAACTGACGCCGCGACAACCCCTTCGCCAGCTCTTCAGAGGTACTGAGCGCCGTATCCCAGAGGGCCAGCTGCTTTCTATTGAAGAATTGCATTCGTTTTCCTTGTATTAGTCTGTCTGAAAGGTGCCGCAGCGCGCGTGCTCAAGGGTTCGACGGCGTTTTGGAGGTCAGTCGCACCCGGCTCGGCACAGTTCGCTTCGAACACGGCACGTGCCGGGGGGCGTTTACGCGCGGTTCTGCCTTGCAACTTGCGAGGGTCAGCGCGGGGCCTGTTTCGAGTTCTGAATTTGTCGGATCCATGATTCACGTGCCCTCCGTGGAACTGGAGGTTTTATAGCCGGAACGCCTGCAAAGGATCAAGAATACATATGGTTACATATGGGGTTAGGGTGTGCTGACCGTCGGTAGGGTGGGTGGTTGCTGATGTGATTTGCTTTGGTTCGGGAAGGGCGAAGGGGCGCCTACGCAGTTGCCCGAAGGTTCGCGAACGCGCTTGATGTAGATCATCTTTCGCTTGCTATGCCCGGTTTCCAGAGATGATCGGCGAAAGACAGGCTCATCCAAGAATTGATCAACAACTCATCTGGAGATAGCGATCAGACGTTGATAGAGGCTATCGCGGACCTGGTTCGGAGGACTTTACTCGCTGCAGCAATACATCCCTGAAATAACCTGCGTGCAGCGTCAGAAAGCGAGATCGTGTGCCAATCAGACATGCTTGTGTTTTTCTGAGATTTATTAATGCAGCGGATTGCAAAAACTCTCGCTGTGCGCTCTGAGGCTACAGCCTTTCCAAGCTTCGCCCTTGTAAGCCAGTTCATTCGGAATATCCGCTAAATGCAAGTGTTTGGGACGGAACTCATACCAAGCCGTAGAACTCCACAGGGTGTTGTCACGTTAACTCGCCGAATTTGCAAGT
>NZ_JBIFFJ010000064.1:0-4264 GCF_043556915.1 Sulfitobacter sp. 1A15299
AGGCGTAACAGGCCCGAGCGTGCATATTTGATCGTTTGATGGGACAAAAGGCGTACAAGCTATGCGCCTGAGCGCTGCAGGTACATGACGACGTTTTCGGCGGGGAACTTGAAGCTTCGGCCATCGGAGACGCGCTCTGCGCTGATCGGATATTTTGGCCTGTTTGGATTGATGGCGACGATGCGGAAGAGTTCATCCTTCGATCGGAAGGTGCGGCCGTGATCCTCGGGCTCCAGGCCAAAATGAGGCGCGAGCACCTCGAACAGGGCCTTCTCTGGTGAGTAGATCTCGCCGCTCTCTTGCGGGATGCCGACGCGGAAGCTGATCTCGAAGCTATGGCGCAGATCGATATCCGAGAGATCCCCGCCTTCGACCGTCAGCCCGTGGGTTTCTGCCACGGCGAGGCAGGCCTTCATCATGTCCCGGCGCAGCCGGTCGCAAAGCTCAGGGGTCAGGTTGCGTGGTGGTGGGACCTTGGCCCCTGTTTGCACAGGCACCTTGGGCGCTGAAGGCTGTCGCTTGCGTGGGGGCTTTTTCATGCAGTCCGCCCCTCTACGATATCGTTGCCCGTCAGCATTTCAGCCTTTGCTTTATAGACAGTACCGCGCGAGATCCCCATTTCGCGGGCAATTTCCGTTGGAGAGAGGCCTGCACCAAGCTTGGCCTGAATGGTGGCCATGTCGATCTTGGGTGGGCGACCGCGATAGACCCCTTTGCGTTTCGCGGCCTTGATCCCTTCAGCCTGCCGCTCGCGGCGGAGATTGGTTTCAAACTCCGCAAAGACGCCAAGCATGTCGAAGAACGCTTTGCCCGTCGCCGTAGAGGTATCCACGGGCTGTTCGGTGGCCGCCAGATGCGCGCCCTTTTCTTTCAGCCGCGCAACGATGGTCTGAAGATCCTGCATTGAGCGGGCAAGCCGGTCGATCCGCGTCACCACCAGGGTTTCGCCTGGGTGAATAAAGTCGAGGATGGTTTTCAATTCAGGGCGGCCTTCAAGCGTCGCGCCACTGCGCTGTTCTTGGCGCACCATCCCACATCCTGCGGCTGTCAGCGCCTCAATTTGGGCATCGAGGTTCTGATCGACGGTCGATGTTCGGGCATAGCCGATTTTGGGGCTCGATCTGTTCATTTTGGGTGTGCCTCTGACATGATGTGTTCACTACCTCGAAACAGACCCAAAGTGAACACGCAAATCGCATGTTCCGGTGTTTATGCGCGCCGTCATTATGGGTATACCCATAATGCGCGTCAAGCCGCCATGCGTTCGTAGTCAATCCGAGTGGACAGGTCGATGTCGTAGCGGCCATAGGGAGTGATGTGCGCGTAGATCAGCGGGGTCAGGCCGCGATAATCCTCAGGCGACAGTCGGTCTTGCCAGTTCGGGTCCGACAGGACCGACTGGACCATGCGCGTGTTCACATAGACCATCGACGCTTGGACCAGTTGCAGCGCCAGGGCGGAGATCTCCTGGTCGGCGATGCGGTTCGAGGCGATCTCACCGCCCTTGCCGAAGAACACGAACCCGTTCGCGCTGTTCCAGTTCTCGACGACGTTCAGGCCGTCGTGGATTTCCCGGCGAAGGGCTTCCGACCGCAGATATCGGCACAGGAAGATCGACTTGATGGCACGACCCAGTTCGGCCAGCGCTTTGTAGGTCGGGTGCATCACGTCGGTCCGGGCGAACCGGCGCAGGATCGCCTCGGGGTCGGCGGTGCCATGTTGCATGGCGGCGGCGTATTTGACCATCTCGTCATATTGCTGCTCGATCTCGGGCCAATCGACCACGTTCGACAAGATCGGCGCCAGGTTCGGCAGGCGCACCCGCATGCCCGCAGCGGGAAGAACCAGCTTTTGGCGGGCAATCGCTTTCAGACGTGGTGCCAATTCGAATCCAAGCAGATGGCAGAACGCGAACCCGACAGCGGTCTGACCATGGCTGTCGACGTATTGGCGCTGGATTTCCATGTCGGTGCAATGGCGGAGCACGCCCTCGATCATCGCCGCGACCTCGGAGGAGGAACACCTTTTGAGCTGCGAATAGATACATGTCGCCTGACGCTCGACGTGCCAATAGATCATCACGCCACGCCCGCCATAGCGCGCATGCCACTCCGTCATCAGGTTGCGATCCCAGGCGCCGAACTTGGTGGAATCCGAACCACAAGCAGTACCCGCCTCGCCCCAGATCACCGGATTGCGGACCCTCAGTGTCGCGTTGGCCACGCGTGCCGCAGCGGCACGCAGCGTGTTCGGGTCGATATAGCGGCGGTGGATATGGAGCAGTTCGTCATAGCTGATGTCGCCGACACCGGCGGCGACGCGTTTGATCCCGGCATTGGTCCCTGCGGCATAGAGCGCCAGCAGCAACCGCCGGTCCCGGTCCGCACGCGGCAGGGCTTCGCGGCTGGCTGAGGTCTCGAAGCAGTCCAGAAACCCCGTGTCCAGGGCCGTCTCCTTGAGGACATCGAGCAGGCCAGTCATCGGCCAGACGCGTTCGACCTCTCTCTTGAGAGCTCCCAGCCCCGGTGGTTCAGGCACCGGTGCGAAGGGCGTGATCCTGATCCGGTTCTCTCCGGATGTTCGCAGCCGGACATGGCCATTTTCCGGCAGGGCCCGGTTCAGAAGGTGGAGTTCGCGCGTTAGCTCATCACGCACCTGCGCGACAAACGCACCGGCATCCAGGGAGAGGCCAAGACCCTGATAATATGTGTCCCTCCGCACCTCGAAATCGGCGGGCAGATCATCATCGGGGTTGCGGTAGCGGTCGGCGCCATCGACCCAGATTTCCTTCGCGCGCACCCGCTCACGCAACTGCGCCAGGACACAGAGTTCAAAGGAAATCACATTGAGACGGCCGGCCGCATCGATGACGCCCTCGCGCCATTTGGCGGGAACTGACCCCTCAGGGGCCAGATCGGTAGGCACGACCCGCCGTCCATCCTGTTGCCATCGCTGAATCAAGTCGAGCGCGTCCAGGATCGGGCGCCGGCTTGCATTGTTCGATCGGAATTGCAGCACAGCCAGAAGCGGTGTCACCATCCGGCGGTAGTGGCTGGCATAGGAGCCACGCATCACCGTTTGAATGCGGCCGTCAAGCGTGCCCTTGGCCCGATCTTCCTCGATCACGGCCTTCAACCTGGCCACGCTCGCGACGGGATAAATGACCTCGAGCACCCGACCCTCGGGGTCATCCACCGCGGCAATGGCCATATCGACAAGCAGGCGTTCCTTGCCATGAACTCGCTCGATGTCCCGCGCGATCGCCCCCACCACCCGGCGGCGCGACCGCGTCTGCATCCGGTGGATGATTTCAAGCAGCAGGTCGATCAACGCGTCGATCATCCCCACACGGCGGTGCATGAGATGGAGCGCGAAGAACCCCAGACGCCGCGTGTCGCCATGGCGGCGCATCTCGGCCGCGGTCTCACCATCGACCCGCCGGGACAGGCGCTGAACCAAAGCGGGATCGACACTTGCCATGGCGTCGAACGGCAGACCGAGCGTGTTCACGAATGCCATTCGCGTCGCCGCCGCCAGGATGCTCTCAAGCGTGGCGGCACCCGCATCCGCTTTCAAGCTCAGAAACCCCGTGGCGCATTTGGGATCGGCCAGGCTGGCCTCCAGTTTCCCGCGTGTCTCACCGGACAGGCTATCGGCAATCTTCGCGAGAAGGTTTTCAACGGCATCATGCCGAGCCCCGCGCACAAGCCGCTCCATGATCTTGTCGGACGGCACGAAATATCCCCGCGCACGGCTCTTGCGATACCCGAGTTCGACCTGGTTCTCGATCTTCCCGAAAGCCCCCTGAAACATCTCGGCCAGTTCGTCCCGCAACGCCTGCCGGTCCCGATCCGTGGCGCGCCGAATACCCAAATGCCGAAGGATCGCCGCCCGGTGCCTACGCGCAGTCACGTGACCGTATTCGAAATCCCGCGGTTCCGGCGCAGCAACCCCCAACTGCTCGGCCAGGTATCGCAAGACATCGGCCTGGATATCGCCCGGCCGGGATGGAAAGCGCGACCGCTCTCGGAAAAAGCAAAGCTGAAACGCAAACCAAACCCGACCAGAACGATTGACCCCCTCAATCAAACCGATGTCATCAAAGGACAGGCTCCAAACCTCGACAAATGACCGTTCCAATTTTCTGTCCCCCGCTTCCAAAGCGGCGACAGCCAACCGCGATCAAACACAACCGTCAACAGCCAAAACGTTCTCCAATTGTTCCTTCAAATGATCAAATATGCACGCTCGGGCCTGTTGGGCC
>NZ_JBIFFJ010000065.1:0-4045 GCF_043556915.1 Sulfitobacter sp. 1A15299
CGATGTACTCCCCGCAGGAGTGTTCAAACTACTTTCAGGCTGCCGGCTATGCCTCAGGTTAAAGTAGAAATGCTCTAGGCCATGGTTTTTACCAAGCGGATGGTGAAAGCTGGGTGGATGCCACTTTGGTCTGTCCCAGATGTGGGCAGAAGCATTCTCGGTAAGGAGGCCCCTGTGCGAGTATACCTCGCCTCTCTTCAGCAGTGTATAGGTGCCGCAAACTGGCCTGCTGCTCTGTGCCTTGCCCTTACTCTCCCCGAAATGGCCAGCGCGATTGAAACCCCTGAGATCGAGGCGCGGCAACGGTACGCCAAGTGGTTTGATCGATGGTTGGGTGAGAAGTACCGGACAAGTCTTTTGTCGGGAAAGGCTTTGCGGCCTGTGTCATGGCAGTGGCGCCGCAACTGGCTCGGGCGGCACTGACACGCCCGGTTTACCTTTGCTTTTCCTATGACGAGGAAGTGGGATGTTTGGGTGCCCCCGCGATCGCGAAGTATCTCGCGCAGCTGACTGTGCCGCCTGAGTTTGCGATCATTAGCGAGCCGTCGAGGTAGTGTCCCACTCCGTGGTGTAGGAGGCCGCGCGCGAAGCTATTGGCTTAGCGCAGCGCGCGGCCGGACTGGCGGACACCGCGTTTCTTCGTAGTCTGAGGTTGCTCAAAGACCGACGACAACGAAGGAGAACACGATGACCAACCCCATAATCGACCTTCCGGGGGTGATCGCCAAGAGTGATGACGCAGATTTTCTGCGCGAGTTGATGCAGGACGCCGTGCAGCGGCTTATGGACATCGAAGTGGCCGCTGTCTGCGGCGCCGCGCATGGCGAGTGCAGCCCGGACCGCGAGAACCAGCGTAACGGCTATCGGCCGCGATAGTGGGATACCCGGGCGGGGACCATTGGCCTGAACATCCCGAAGCTACGTAAAGGCAGTTACTTCCCAACCTTCCTCGAGCCGCGTAGGACCGCCGAGAAGGCGCTGATGGCGGTGTTCCAGGAGGCCTATATCCAAGGCGTCTCCACCCGCGCGGTGGATGACTTGGTGCGCGCCATGGGGCTGTCCGGCACTTCGAAGAGCCAGGTGTCACGGCTATGCGAGGAGATCGACGAGCGGGTGCAGGCGTTCCTGAACCGCCCCCTCGAGGGCGATTGGCCCTTCCTCTGGCTGGACGCTACCTACGTAAAGCTGCGCGAGGGCGGGCGGATCGTATCCATGGCGGTGATAGTGGCGGTGGCGGTCACCACTGACGGGCGGCGCGAGATCTTGGGAATCACCGTCCTGCCATCCGAGGCCGAGACCTTCTGGGCCGATTTCCTGCGCTCGCTGACCCGGCGCGGACTGCGCGGCATCCGGATGGTCATCAGCGATGCACATGAAGGCCTCAAGGCCGCGGCGCGCAAGGTCCTGGGTGCTGGATGGCAGCGCTGCCGAGTGCATTTCCAGCGCAACCTGCTGGCCCGGGTGAGCAAGACCAACAAACCGGTGGTCAGCGCCGTGGTGAAGACCGTCTTCGCCGAAAAGGACCGCAATCAGGCTCATCTGCGCTGGCGCGAGGTCGCCGACAACCTGCGCTCGAAGTTGCACAGCACCAACCCCTTGGAGCGCGTTAACAAGGAGATCAAGCGGCGCACCAACGTCGTCGGCATCTTCCCCAATCGAGAGGCCGTCATTCGCCTCGTCGGGGCGCTCATGCTGGAGCAAAATGATGAGTGGGCCGTCTCTCGCCGCTACATGCCGGTAGAAAAGCCAACCGCCGTGTGCAACCATGATGAGGAGATGCCAATGATCGCCGCTCAGTGAACGAGGGACACCAGCTATGAAGAAGCAGGTGGATGCCAGTTCCTACACGACATCCCGGGACACTACCCTGGCGTTCGTTTTGAGAAGGTATTTTCTTATCCTGCCATGGGGGATGCGCGCGGTACCAAAGGGTTCCAACGCTATGCCGCCCTTCTGCCCGCATGGGGCGGTAAGGTCTCATATGGGTCTGAAGGGGGTGTCTTTGAGAAACTTGGTGGGATCCCTGCGGTGATTGTTGGGCCGGGTTCTATCGACCAAGCGCATAAGACCAATGAGTTTGTTGAAATCGAGCAATTCGCAAGCTGCGTAC
Organism: Sulfitobacter sp. 1A15299; assembly: GCF_043556915.1. Classification (NCBI taxonomy): domain Bacteria; kingdom Pseudomonadati; phylum Pseudomonadota; class Alphaproteobacteria; order Rhodobacterales; family Roseobacteraceae; genus Sulfitobacter; species Sulfitobacter sp. 1A15299. Next base: position 2,111 of record NZ_JBIFFJ010000065.1, read on the forward strand.
AGTTTCTGACCAATATCGTCGCATTCCTTTCCGGAGAATAGGACGGCGGCTGCTTCTTTATCCGTCTTGCTCACCTTTGGCGGGCAGGATCGGATCTTGGCCCCTAAAGCGCGAAATTCATCCCTTGGAGATTATGCCAAAGGGTTTTGTACCTCGTGCCTTGGCCGAGCGCTTAAGGCTTACGCTGCTTGTTCCAGCCCAAGACCCCTATCGCTGGATGCTTTCCAAATAGACCAGTAACCCCGCGAGTTCACGTGGAGTGGGTGTAAGAACACCATTGATCTCAACCGGTACCGTATCATGTGCCATAGCCCCGCCGAATTGCGGCATATCGCGCGCCAATTCGCGTTGCTCGGGGTGGCCATAGACATAGCTCAGAGCCCGCGCGCGCGGGAAGCTGCCCCCATTCTTGCGGGCAAGAAGTGTCAAATCCGTTGGCACGGTATCGAGCGTTGATGCCAGGGGACCATCGCCTTTTGCGGACATGCCATGACACGCAACGCAGTTTTCCACATAGAATTTGGCCCCATCTGGCGCTTCGGGCATTGAAGGCGCTGTGCAGGCCGCCACCACAATGCCAAGTGCTGCCACTGAGAATAGGGGAAGTTTAAGGGGTGGCATATCGGTTCCTCTTGGTGTCGATGCAAGTCAAGCGCTTCAACCGTAACTGCTACGCTGCGCGTTGAACATAGCGGCATAAAGACCTTCTTGCTCCATGAGTTGTGCATGCGTGCCTTCTTCGACCACAGTCCCTTCATCCAGCACATAGATATGATCTGCATGGGTTACGGTAGAAAGGCGGTGAGCGACCATGATCGTGGTTTTGTCTTTTGAAAGCTCTTGGATCGCGCCGCGGACCCTTTCCTCGGTCCGCTGATCAAGCGCGGAGGTGGCTTCATCAAGCAATAGGATAGGTGCGGAGCGCAAAAACGCGCGAGCAATGGCAATGCGTTGTTTCTGGCCACCCGAAAGCTGAGAGCCCTTAGGCCCTAAGGGGGCATCACCCCGGTCGCGCATGAGTTGATCGATGCCCACAAGCTCCGCAGCGCGCCAGATCTCATCCTCCGGGGCGTCGGGGCGCACGTACTTAATGTTTTCGTAGATCGAACTGTTAAAGATAACGATGTCTTGGGCGACGACAGAAAACGACTGCCGCAGCTTGTCGATGCGCAGATCTTTGACCGCAGTGCCGCCAATGGTCACCACACCGTCACTTACATCGTATAGGCGGGCAATCAGGCTTAGAACCGATGTTTTGCCTGAGCCTGTCGCTCCGACAATAGCTGTCACCTTCCCGCCTTCGAACGTCATGTTCACATTGCGGAACAACGGATGTTTTTCGGAATACTGGAACGTTACATCGTCAAGGACGATGTCTCCTGTGGGATCAAAGACCTCTTTGGCCTCGGGCGCATTGGTGATTGTCGGCAGCTCGCGGTAGAGCGAGCGCAGGCTGTCTAGAATAATCAAGCTGGCTTGCATGCTAACGAAGAACGCGGTGAGGCGGCGCGCTGGATCAAAGATCAGCGCCATGCCGATCATAAAGCCAATGATGCCGGCGCCATCCATCTCAAAGGAGGGGCTCAAGGCCATGTATCCGCCTACGCCGATGATTAAGACGTAGATGATGGCCGCGAGAATATCGACTGTGGGGCTCATCATCGCCTGTAGCTTCTGAAGGCGGATGGTGAGATCTTTGATCTCACCGGTGGCTTTGTTGAGCCGTGCTTTCTCTACCGGTTCTTGGTTCGATATTTTGACCGTGCGCATGCCATTGGTCATCTCTTCGATGCCCGACATGTAGTTGCCCATGGCATTTTCCGCGGTGGCTTGTGTGCCTTTAATGCCCTGAGAAATGCGCCGAACCACAATTGTGATGGTGGGCATCACAATGATGACCAGTGCAAAAAGAGCCGGGTTCTTCCAGATCAGGTA